>JAUYJT010000059.1 GCA_030700225.1 Candidatus Nanopelagicales bacterium
CAGCCCTGTTCGTCCACTGGCAACTAACCCCTATCCCCACACGCTGACCCGTGGGAGCCGGATGACAGGAGACCGTCACGTCCGGTTCTGCGAGAGCCGGGGGGTGCAACTCCCCCCGGCTACTCACCTTTGCATCATCTGACTGGCTTGAGCCGGAGCTCGCCGACCGATCACCCGCAATGAGCGAGGGATTCAGGCTTAGGCGCAACCCCAGGGGCCCCAGCCCGAACTCCGCCACAGCTTCCACGCGATGTGGTCCTGGGCGAACTTCGGAGCGCGGTGGGCGTTGGGGGCGTACCGGCCGCCCCCGGCCCCGAGCCAAGTTCCAGTCAGGAACTGCCACGCGCCGTGGTAGGGGCCGTCGACAAGCTTGTAGTCCCCGTTCGATTCGCACTGCACCACAGAACGTGATTTCGCGGTCTTGGCCCACTTCCTGGACTTCTTGATCTGCCGAATCTCCTTGCGGGTCAGGTGGTGCTTCGCGATGCGGGAGCGCTTGACCGACGTCCGCGCGCTGCTGGCGTAGACGGACTCCTGTGCCTGGGCGCTGCTGGCGTACACCGCGTCGGAGGACTGGGCGGAGGCCAGGCTAAGTCCCGCGGCCAACGTGGTGACACATAGGACGGCCGCGGCGGACATGGCGATTGGGCGTTTGCGCATGATGTTCCTTCGTCGACGGTCCCCTGGCGCTGCGAATCTGGCTCAACCGCGCACGTTCGGGGCGGACTCCGGGTCGGGCCCGGATCGGGATCTTGCCCGGATAGGGTGCTTCGAAACCGACCCAGCGACCGTACGGCACGTCTCCTACGTCTCCTACGGATCTGGCGTGTGAGTCATCTCACCAGGCCAACGAGACAGTGAGTCATCCGCCCGACCATCTCGCCCACCGCTGGGGGTACCCCTCCCCCAAAGGGGGTACCCCCAACTGGGGAAGGTGAACCGGGGGGCCGAGGCTGCGTTAGTGTCGATGTTCAATACATCCGACTGGGGGACGCTCCCCCGGGGGGTAGTTCTCGAGGCAATTCTGGAGTGGAGGCACTGACGTGGGGCGACTGATTTGGGTGGGTGTTGGAGCCGCTGGGGGCATCTACGCGTACAGGCGCGCCGAGCGCGTGTGGCTTGAGGCCAAGGATCGGGGTGTGGCGGGCAACGCCACCATCCTCGCGGCCGCTACGACTGCGATGCTGGTCAAGGACAGAGTGGGGCCAAGACCCGGAGTCCGCCGCTGATGGACTCAGCAGAGATCCGCGTCAGGTTTCTTCGGTTCTTCGAGAGCCGACAGCACGTCGCGGTTCCGTCAGCCTCGCTGCTCCTTGACGACCCGACGTTGCTGTTCGTCAACGCCGGAATGGTTCCGTTCAAGCCGTACTTCCTCGGCGAGGCTCCGGCGCCGTTCCCGAGGGCGACTTCGGTGCAGAAATGCGTCAGGACGCTGGACATCGATCAGGTGGGCAGGACTACGCGGCACGCGTCCTTCTTCCAGATGGCGGGCAACTTCGCCTTTGGCGACTACTTCAAGGACGTCGCGATCCCCTACGCGTGGGAACTGCTGACCACCGGTGTGGACGACGGAGGCTTCGGCTTCGATCCGGGCCGGATGTGGGCGACGGTCTATGACGATGACGACGAGGCGGCCGACATTTGGCACAACGTCGTGGGGATGCCGCTTGACCGAATCCAAAGACGGGGCCAAGCCGACAACTACTGGTCCATGGGTGTCCCTGGGCCGTGCGGACCATGTTCGGAGATCTACTTCGACCGCGGCGCCGAGTTCGGCAGGGACGGCGGCCCGGTCGTGGACGAGGACCGGTTCTTGGAGGTGTGGAACCTGGTCTTCATGCAGTCCTACAGAGGTGAGGGCCCTGCCAAGGAGGGTTACCCGATCCTTGGCGAACTGCCCAGCCGGAACATCGATACCGGAATGGGGCTGGAGAGGATGGCCGCTCTGCTCCAGGGAGTCGGCAGCATCTACGAGATCGACACCACGCGGGTGGTTCTGGACAAGGCCAGCCATCTGACCGGCGCGAAGTACGGAACGCAGAACCGCTCAGATGTCTACTTGCGCGTCATCGCTGACCACTCCCGCACGTGCACGTTCCTGATCAGTGACGGTGTCGTCCCGGGCAATGAAGGCCGCGGGCACGTCCTGCGCAGGCTCATGCGGCGAGTGATCCGCAACATGCGCCTTCTGGGCGCCCACGAGCCCGCCATGGCTCAACTAGTGGCAGCCAACGTTGAGGCGATGGCCCCGCAGTACCCCGAGCTGGCGAGCCAGGAGAGTCGAATCACATCGGTCGCCGTCAGCGAGGAGGCGTCCTTCCTGGAGACTCTGCGCACCGGCACGCAGGTATTCGATCTGGCTGTCGCCGAGACCAGGGTCGAGGGCACCGGCATGTTGAGCGGCAGCCAGGCCTTCCAGCTCCACGACACGCACGGTTTCCCGATCGAACTGACGCTGGAGATGGCGGCCGAGCAAGGACTTGAGGTCGACGAGGAAGGGTTTCGCCACCTCATGGCGGAGCAAAGGGAGCGGGCCCAGGCCGACTCCCGTGCAAGGAAGTCCGGCTTGGTCCCCCTGACGGCGTACCGGGACACGCTTTCCCGCAGCGGATCGACGATCTTCACCGGCTATGCGGAGATCGCGAGCGACGCGACGATCACCGGGATGCTGCGGGATGGCGAAGCGGTGCCAGCGGCTTCGGTCGGCGACGAGGTCAAGGTCGTTCTGGACCGCACCCCGTTCTACGCCGAGGGCGGTGGGCAGCTCGG
Organism: Candidatus Nanopelagicales bacterium; assembly: GCA_030700225.1. Lineage (NCBI taxonomy): Bacteria > Bacillati > Actinomycetota > Actinomycetes > Candidatus Nanopelagicales > Candidatus Nanopelagicales bacterium. The sequence continues at coordinate 2,770 of JAUYJT010000059.1, forward strand.
TGACCACGGCGTGATCGTGTCCGATGACGGCGGCGTGATGGACGTGTTCGACGTTCAGTCCCCGATCCCTGGCCTAGTCGTCCACACCGGCAAGGTCCGCGACGGTCAGCTCGTGCTGGACGAAGCGGTGCACGCACGCGTGGATGTGGAGCGGCGCAAGGCCATCAGCCGGGCGCACACGGCCACGCACATGATCCACCGCGCCTTCCGGGAGCTGATCGGGGAGACCGCGACCCAGATGGGTTCGGAAAACGCCCCCGGCCGCCTCCGGTTCGACTTCCCCAGCCCGAAGCCTGTCCCGCGGACGGTCTTGGCCGACGCCGAAGCTTTGGTCAACGACGTACTGCGCGAGGACCTGCTCGTGACAGCCAGGACGATGCCGCAACCTGACGCGGTCGCCATGGGTGCCATGGCCCTGTTCGGGGAGAAGTACGGCGAAACCGTGCGCGTCGTGTCTGTGGGGGACTGGGCTCACGAGCTTTGCGGTGGCACTCACGCCGGTCGCAGCGGCCAACTGGGGATAGTCACCTTCCTGTCGGAGTCCTCGATCGGCGCTGGCGTCCGCCGCGTGGAGGCCTTGGTCGGATCTGACGCCTACACTTTCCTGGCCCGCGAGCACCATCTGGTCTCGCAGCTTTCCCAGATGGCGAAAGTGCCGCCCGATCAGCTGCCCAACCGGGTGGAATCCCTGATCGCGCGGTTGAAGGAAGCCGAGAAGGAGCTTGAGAGAGTTCGCCACGCGCAGCTCCTCGCGCGGTTCGAGGACATCGTCGGCACCGGCGCGGACGTTGGCGAGTTCCGCATCTGGACGTTCCGCGCACCCGATGACCTCAGCGGGGACGATCTGCGCCAACTCGCCACAAGAGCGCAATCCCACGCCCGGCCTGAGCTGGCGGTCGGCTTCGTGGGTGGGTCTGTGTCAGGCAACCGGGTCTCGATGGTCGCCGCTGTCAACCCGCACGGCCGCGAGCGCGGTTTGTCAGCACGGGATCTGTTGAGCGTGGCGCTGGTGCAGGTGGACGGCCGTGGGGGCGGGAAGGAAGCCCTGGCCCAAGGTTCCGGAACTCGGCCGGAGAAGCTCGATGACGCCTTCTCCGCCGTGCTGGAACACGTTTCTCATCTGTCCGGTGGGTGAGCGGATGCGCGAAGGGTCCCGGATAGGGATCGACCCGGGCACCGTCCGCATCGGAGTCGCGCGATGCGACGCCCCGGCCGTGCTCGCGGTCCCATTGGTGACGGTTCACGCTGGCGGCACCGCGATTGGGGAACTGGCTGCGCTAGCTGCTCAATGGGAGGTAATCGAGGTCATCGTCGGGCTGCCGCTGACGCTGTCAGGGCGCGTAGGACCAGCCGCGGCTTCGGCGACGGCGTTCGCGCGCGAACTGGCTTGTGAAGTGGCGCCCGTTCCCGTGCGACTCGTCGACGAACGACTCACGACCGCGGCCTCGCAGAAGCACCTAAGGCAGGCCGGGCGGAACTCCCGCGACTCGCGGAAAGTCCAAGATCAAGCGGCGGCCGTCGCGATCTTGCAGAATGCACTAGACACGGAGCGGGCCACAGGCACACCAGCAGGCGTGGCCGTGGACCCGATCGGATCTAGCGAGGAGACCACGTGAGCAACGTCGGACTTCCCATGCGGGACAGCTCATCGGGGGGCGGGGGCCAGGATTCGCGTCCTTCGCGGCCCGGCGGCAAGCGCTCCAAGGCGGCGGTTGTGCTGGCCGTGATCATCGTGGCGGCACTGGTCGGGGGCGTCGGATACGGCGGCTACAAGGTGTACAAGAGCATGCGCGCCGAAGCGCCGATCGACTACCCAGGTCCCGGCCAGGGCAGCGTGGTGATTGAGGTCAAAGAAGGCCAGATCCTCAGTGAGATCGGCGAGACCCTCAAGGAAGCCGACGTAGTCGCCTCGGCGGAGGCGTTCACCCAGGCAGCGGCCCTGGACGAGCGGGCGACATCGATTACGCCTGGTGGATATTCGATGTTGCTGAAGATGTCGGCCCAGGGAGCTTTGGAGCGGATGCTGGATCCAGCGTCGAGCACAGACGTCGTCGTGGTGATCCCGGAAGGGTTCCGGACCTACCAGACGGTGGACCGGCTCAGTGCCTCCACGGGCATTCCCAAGAACAAGTTCAACACCGTCATAGCCTCACCGCAGCTGCTGCCTTTGCCCGCGTGGGCCAAGGGCAAGGGAGCGGCGCGGGCCGAGGGGTTCTTGTTCCCCAGCACGTACAGGTTCGACAAGAAGGCGACCCCTTCGGAGATGCTGAACGAGATGGTCGCCAAGTTCACGGCAGTGACCACCGAGATCGACTTCGTGGGACGCGCGGCGAAGACTGGCCGATCCCCGTACGACGTGCTGAACATCGCGTCCATCGTCCAAGCCGAAGGGCGTCCGGGGGACTTCGGGAAGGTCGCACGCGTGGTCTACAACCGGCTGAGTCCGAAGACGTGGGGCGGCACATACGGGTATCTGGGCGTGGATGCGACCCTGAACTACGCCCTCGGTCAGTTCAAGATCGATCTGACCAGGTCCGAGCTGGCCACAAACTCGCCCTACAACACATCGACCGAGCACCGCCAAGGCCTGCCTCCGACGCCGATCGACTCGCCAGGGCAGGAAGCCATGGAAGCGGCCTTGGATCCGCCCAAGGGTGACTGGCTGTACTACGCGACCGTGAACCTCAAGACCGGTGAGACCAAGTTCACGGACAACTACAATGAGTTCCTGCGTTACCAGCAGGAGTTGCGCGACTACCTGGCACGTCACCCAGAATGATGCGGGCGGCTGTCCTGGGCCATCCGATCGCCCACAGCCTGAGTCCGGTGCTCCACCGGGCTGCCTACGAAGCGCTGAGCCTTGACTGGCGTTACGACGCTATCGACGTTGACGAGCCTGGGCTGCCGGGCTTCATCGCCGCGTTGGACCCTTCGTGGGCCGGGCTGTCATTGACCATGCCGCTGAAGCGGGCCGTCGTGCCGTTGCTGGACGAGGCCTCGGAACTTGTCGACTCGCTCGGCTGCGCCAACACCGTTGTGCTTCGGGAAGGTCGACGATCCGGGCACAACACGGATGTCGCCGGACTCGTGGCCGCCCTGGCGGAGTCGGGCGTCACGTCAGTGGCGAGTGTGGGGATTCTGGGAGCCGGGGCGACGGCGGGGTCGGCGCTCGCTGCCGCGGCCCGGTTGGAGTGCGAGTCGATCTCGGTCAGCGCGCGTCGGCCTGAATCTCTGGACGGGATGCGCCGTCTGGCCGTGCGTGTGGGGTGCGTCGCCGAGACCGTTGACTGGGAGCGGCGGGCGGAGGTTCTGGAGGCTGACGTAGTGATCTCGACGCTGCCGGGCGACGCGGCCGGGGCACTGGCGCCGCTGCTGCCCGCGCGCCTCGGCGTGCTGCTGGACGTGACGTATCACCCGTGGCCGACCACGTTGGCGTCTGCCTGGGGGCAGATGGGTGGCGTCGTGGTTTCCGGACACAGGTTTCTGTTGCACCAAGCTGCTGAGCAGGTGCGGCTGATGACGGGGTCGGAGCCGCCTATCGCCGCGATGGATGCCGCTCTGGGCCGGGTTTTGGCCTAGCCGGGGGTTCCAAACCCCTGCGAGCTCAGGTTCAATGCCGCGCGATGATGCGAAACCTCTGATGATCATGCAACTCCGCGATCTGCCGGGAAGGGAAGATCGCTAATGAGCATGATCATCAGAGGTTTCGCATCATCCAGGTGAGTACTACATCTAGGTCCGCACGGAAACCACTCGTGACCGGGCCCGGGGCGTCACTGCGCCGTGCCCGCGCGAAGCCGCCTTCAGGTTTTCGGCGCCATGTGCCGATACCGGCGGAGGAGGACATGTGCGTCCGCCGGGCAGACATGTGTGCCTGGTGGGCAGGAAGGACAGGGCGGCATGGCGGAGCTTGGCGAGATCCTGCTCGCCGCGGGTCTGATCGAACGCGAGCAGCTGAAGTGCGCGCTGGAGAAGCAACGCGCTTCTGGCGGGACGCTGGGCCAGATCCTCGTCGACGCGGGAGACTTGTCAGAGGGGCAGCTCGTCGCGCTGCTTGCCGCCGAGGGTGGGCTGCCATTCATGGATCTGGCCGATGTCACGGTTGACGGTTCGGCCATGGGAAGGGTCCCCGGCGTGGTTTGCCGCAAGCATCACGTCATCCCGGTCGCGATCGAGGACGGCGCTCTGGTCCTGGCCATGGCGGACCCCGCGGACGTAGTCGCCATCGACGATGTCCGGGCACTGACCGGGATGGACGTCCGGATCGCCATCGCGACGCGCCGCGACGTCGACGCCGCCATCGACCGCCTCTACAGGGCTGACTCTGACCTGGATGACTTGACGACGGTGATGGATGTCGAGGAGCAACCCGAGGATCTGGCGGCACTGCGTCAGGTCATCGAAGACGCCCCGATCGTGAAGTTCGTCAATCTCTTGATCACACAGGGCATCCAAGATGACGCCAGTGACATCCACCTGGAGCCCAACGAGCGCGATCTGTCGGTGCGCTTCCGCATTGATGGCGTCCTGCATGAGGTGATGCGGTCTCCCCGAAGCATCCACGCGGGCGTGGTCAGCCGGCTGAAGATCATGGCGGACATGGACATCGCCGAACGGCGGGTGCCTCAGGACGGCCGGTTGAGCGTGACGGCGCGTGGCAGGCAAGTTGACCTGCGGGTCGCGTCGCTGCCGACGGTGTGGGGCGAGAAGCTGGTGCTGCGAATACTGGACAGCGGTACGAGCCGTCTGGACCTGTCCGACCTGGGGTTCAGTCCCAGCAACTACGACAAGTACTCGGAGTCGTTCTTCAAGCCCTACGGGATGATCATGGTCACCGGGCCGACCGGCTCAGGGAAGTCCACGACCCTCTACGCGACCTTGAACATCCTGAACCGCCCCGAGGTAAACATCATCACCGTCGAGGACCCTGTCGAGTACCGCTTGGCCGGGATCTCCCAGATCCAGACGCACCCCAAGGCCGGTCTTACCTTCGCTTCGGCCCTGCGCTCGATTCTGCGAGCTGACCCGGACATCGTGCTCATCGGTGAGGTTCGCGATCACGAGACAGCCCAGATCGCGGTCGAGGCGGCGCTGACGGGGCACTTGGTCCTGACGACTCTGCACACCAATGACGCGCCGGGGTCGGTGAACCGGCTCATCGAGATGGGGATCGAGCCCTTCCTGGTGGGGTCGGCCCTGGACTGTGTGCTGGCTCAGCGGCTCGCGCGGCGGCTGTGCACGCACTGCCGCGAGGAGTTCAAGCCGACCCATGAGACGCTGACGGCCGCTCGATTCCCGTTGGCGGAGGGCGAGCCGGTGCCTGTGCTGTACCGGGCCAAGGGTTGCTCCAAGTGCGCGAAGACCGGCTACAAAGGGCGCATCGCCCTGCATGAGGTCATGCGGGTCAGCGAAACGATCGAGCGGTTGACGGTAGAGCGGGCCACGACATCGGAAATCACAGAGGCCGCAAAGGCCGAGGGAATGCGGTCATTGCGCGATGATGGGATGCAGAAGGTCCTGGAAGGGGTCACGAGTCTGGACGAGATCCTGCGGGTCGTGCTCTAACTGGCGCGCGAGGGTTGGCGAGTCCGGGTCGATCTTGTCTGCGCCAAGCGCCAGACTGGGATCGGGCGGAAGTGAGACCGTGGTACCGCGGAGGCAAGGGAGAGTGCCGTGAGCCAGTCCGGGCAGGGCGACGACATCCGCTTCGCACCGTCGCGGGCACCGGAATCGCCGACGCCAGGCCTGGTCCCCCCGGTGGGGCCGATGCCCAGCGTGCCGGACGCGCCACAAGTCGCGGACACCGCAGCCAAGCCCAAGGCTTACGAACGCTCGACGACCGAGACCAAGATCCGCAAGGGTGACATCTCCCTGCTGGACTTGCTGGATCGCGTGATGGATCTGGGCGCTTCCGACCTGCACATCGCCGCCGAGTCCAATCCAGTGGTGCGGATCAACGGGGCCTTGCACCTGCTGGAGGATTTCCCGGTACTGGACAAGGCCATGATTCAGCGCGTCCTCTACGCGATCATCACCCAAGACCAGCGGGAGCGATTCGAGGAGGAACTGGAGCTCGACTTCTCCTACGCGCTGCCGGGCCGGAGCCGGTTCCGGGTGAATCTCTACAGGCAGAAGGACGCGCTCGGAGCCGCCTTCCGCCTGATTCCGCAGGAGATACGGTCGCTTGAAGAGCTCGGAATACCGCCCGTGGTGCGCGATTTCGCCAGCCTTCCGCGCGGGTTCGTTCTGGTGACCGGCCCGACCGGGTCGGGGAAGTCCACGACCCTGGCCGCGCTGATAGATCTTGCCAACACCACGCGGCACGACCACATCATGACCGTCGAGGACCCGATCGAGTTCCTGCACTCGCACAAGTCCTGCCTGGTCAACCAGCGTGAGGTCGGCACGGACACTTGGTCCTACAACCAGGCTCTCAAGCACGTGCTGCGCCAGGACCCGGACATCATCCTGGTTGGTGAGATGCGAGATCTGGAGACGATCTCGGTGGCGTTGACCGCGGCGGAAACCGGCCACCTCGTCTTCGCGACGCTGCACACTCAGGACGCCGCGCAGACCATCGACCGCGTCATAGACGTGTTCCCGCCGTCTCAGCAGCAGCAGGTTCGCCAACAGCTGGCTAGCTCCTTCCAGGGTGTGGTGTGCCAGACCCTGTGCAAGTCCGCGGACGGCCAGTCCAGGGTGGTTGCCGTGGAGGTCCTGACGATCACGCCCGCGGTTCGGAACTTGATCCGCGAGGGCAAGACGCATCAGTTGTACTCCGCGATGCAGGCGGGTGCCAAGTTCGGCATGCAGACCATGGACCAACACTTGGCGAAGCTGGTGCTGGCAAACCGGATCACGTACGAAACTGGCCTGGAGAAGTGCCACCAGATCGAGGACTTCAACCGCCTGGCGGGAAGGAGCTCGCACTGATGGCGGTCGGCACTTTCGAGTACCAGATCAGGGACCGGTCCGGCAAGATCGTCAATGGCAAGATCGACGCCGAGTCTCAGTCGGCGGTTGCCAACAAGCTCAAGTCGATGGGATACGCACCGATCTCCATCCGCGAGGCTGGCACGGGGATGAACCGCGAGATCCACATCCCGGGCTTCGGCGAGAAGGTCAAGCTGTACGACCTGGCGGTGCTTTGCCGTCAATTCGCCACGATGATCAACTCGGGTCTGAACCTGCTCAGGTCGCTGTCGATTCTGGAGCAGCAGACGCAGAACGAGAAGCTCGCGAAGGTGATGGGCGAGGTCAGGGCTGAGGTCGAGGCCGGGTCATCCCTATCCATAGCGCTCGCACACCACGAAGAAGTGTTCCCTCCGCTGATGATCAGCATGGTGCGCGCGGGTGAAGTCGGCGGGTTCTTGGACAAGGTCCTGCTTCAGATAGCGTCCAACTTCGAGTCCGAAGTCCGGCTACGCCAGAAGATCAAGTCAGCCATGACATATCCGACGGTCGTGTTCATCATCGCCATCCTGGCTCTGAGCGCCATGCTGCTGTTCATCGTCCCGGTGTTCGAAGGGCTATTCATCGGGCTCGGCGGCGAGTTGCCCGCTCCCACGCGGGTTCTCGTGGCGATGTCCAACTTGCTGAAGGTGACCGCACCGTTCTTGATCCTGTTGATCATCGTCGCGATGATCCTGTGGCGGCGGTTCAAGAATCACCCCAAGGTGCGCGACAAGGTCGATCCGCTCAAGCTGAAGCTGCCGGTGTTCGGCAAGATGTTCCAAAAGATCGCCCTGAGCCGGTTCACGCGCAACCTGGGGACACTGATCAGCGCTGGGGTGCCGATCCTGCAGTCCCTGGATATCGTCGCCGACACGTCAGGCAACGTGGTGATCGCCCGCGCGGTCCGCGATGTCGAGGACTCAGTGCGGTCCGGCGAGTCGCTGTCGCGGCGCCTTCAGGATCATCCCGTGTTCCCGCCGATGGTGGTGCAGATGCTGGCTGTGGGGGAGGACACTGGCTCGCTCGACGAGATGCTTCACAAGATAAGCGAGTTCTACGACCAGGAAGTCGAAGCCACTACCGAGGCCCTGACCTCTCTGATCGAGCCGATCATGATCGCTGTTATCGGCGGGATGATCGGGGCGATGTTGATCGCGCTGTACCTGCCGATGTTCAAGATCTTCGAGCTGGTGAAGTAGCGCCGCTGTCAGGTGACAGGAGACATTTCCAATTGACATTGATCGTTTCCAACCGTTTCCGAAGTGACGAGATCATTTCCTGAAGAGACGCTAGGCGTCCGAGGGATTCACAGATGTGTGCGGAAGCGTATCCATATGATACGCTAGAGCACATGAACATCTGGGATCTCGTGGTCGAACGAGCTGCTGAGCAGCACGGATACGTGACAACCCGTGACGCTCGTGACCTTGAAATCGACCCCACGCAGCTGCGGCTGCTTGCGGCGCGCGGTCGTCTCGACCGCGTGGGGCGTGGCGTATATCGCGTCCCGTTACTACCCCGGGGGGAGCACGACGACTTGGCCGAGGCTGTGGCATGGACCTTGAGGCGTGGCGTGATCTCGCACGAATCCGCGCTGCTGCTGCACGGAGTATCGGACGTGAACCCCTCGCACGTGCATCTGACGGTGCCACGCGACAATCACCCACGAGCTGCTGGAGGGGAGCTTTACCGCCTTCATCGCCGAAATCTTCCGGCCAAGGATGCCGCTGATGTAGATGGTATTCCGGTCACGACGGTCGAGCGGACGATCCGTGACTGCCTTGCCGACGGAACCGACCCCTACCAACTGCAGTTGGCGATCGACCAGGCCGAAACGGTCGGTCTTCTCCGCAAGGCTGTAGCAGAGTCGCTTCGTGGTGAAGTCGCGTCAGCGAGAGCGCTCGCATGACCTCGCGTTATGCGTCTTCGCCAACGAACCTGCGCGCACTCCGGGACCGGCTGACCCAGGCCGCGAAACGCGAGGGAGTCGTGTTCGGGCGCTTGCAGCAGCACGTCGCGGTCCTCGTGGTCGCCCAGTTCATGACCTCGTGACCGACGACCACGGCGACCCACTTCTGCTCGTGAAAGGCGGCGCTTCCTTGGAGCTCCGGCGTGGCATCCCAACCTCGCGTACCTCCAAGGATCTGGACGCAGTGAACCGGGCCGATATGGAGACAGTCCACGATCGACTGGTCGAGGCGGGAGCAACACGTTGGGAGGGCTTCACGGCCATCTTCACCCAACCCGTGCCATTCCAAGTTCCGGGCGAAATCGTGAACCCCTACCGTTTCACGGCGAAACTGAGCTACCACGGTAAGCCGTTCGCATCAGTGCCCGTCGAAGTGTCCGCAGTCGAGGCGGGCAACGCGGACCGCTACGACAAGATCACCTCAGAGGCCCTCACGCTCATCGGCATCCCGGCCAGCGATGCCGTGCCTTGCATGACGCTTCCGTGGCAAGTCGCGCAGAAGATCCATGCGTGCACGGAACTTCTCGAGCTGCCACGAAGCAACGACCGCGCTCACGATCTCGTCGACCTGCAACTGCTGGAGGCTCTTCTCATGGATGAATCACTTGCGGAGACCCGCAGCGCCAGCGTCGACGTATTCGCGGCAAGAGGCAAGCAAGCCTGGCCACCTCGGGTCGTAGCGCAACCTCACTGGGGACCGATCTATGCACGTGCCCTAGAGGGACTCGACCAACTCGAGCTCGCACCGACCGTCGAAGAAGGCGTCGGGCGGGTCCAGGCTTTCGTGAATCAGATAGACGCGAGCGGTATCTAACATTCTTCGCCTTCGACGATTTCGACTTCCACTTGCATTGCCGCCGCGTGATTAGCCTGACGCATCCAAGTCCAACAGGGTCGGAGGCGGTCAGTCCCGAACCAAATAGACGCGGGAGACCCGCGCTTGCACGCGCGACGACCCCCCGTCCCGGCACCCCGACGGCCTGAGACGCTCGTTGGGCAAGGTGGTGCAGACTTGCGTGTCAGACGTCCCGCGCGAGTGGTGCAGAGTGAGTGTCATTCACGAGGGGAATTGACGTGAGTGGTGCAAGATCCGATGTCAGCCGGCAGCAGCTTGTCGGTTGACAGCCGAGTTGGCCCAAGTGGACTTTGAGACGTGGGGAGCTTCACCGACGCGCCGCGCCGACCTCAGTGGGCTGCGTCGGCGTCGCGGGCCCATCCCAGTGCGATCACGACCGCCCAGACCAGTCCCGCAGCCATGAGGATCACGCCGAGCGCCTCAGCAACCAATGCCCCATTCATCGCCCACAGGGGCGGTGTGAATGTCTCGAAAGTGAAACCGCTTTCCCCTGAGCTCGAGGAAGGCGTAGCCCCGAACCACCAGTTCTGAGCGAGTCGTGAGAGGGCTTGGCTGACTTGCGTCAGGACGTAGCCGGCTACGAAGACCGCCGCCGCCCACACGAACCGGGTGCGAAGTCCCGCTCTCGGGCGAGCAGCGTCGTCGTAGTCATCGTAGAAGTCTTCTTCTTGATCCCCGTCTGGTTGCGTCACCGGAACAGGATCGCATCGCAAGCGACTGCGGCAGCCCGCGGGTCCTGGCAGCGGGTTTGGCCGAGGCCGAGATCGCAGGCATGATCAAGGAGCAGGCGGTAGAGCGAATGAGGTCGATCCGGACCGAGGTACGTGTCCATGGCACGAGCCCTCCCCCGCCTCGCGGGGGGACCCCCAGGCTTCAAGCCTCACGCTGGGGGTCCCCCCACGAAGTGGGGGGACCGGTCTCGACCCATGGACATGGACCCTGCGCCCGCTTTGTCCGTTAGGTCCGGTTCCGCTCTGCGGATCTGCCCGCTACGGTCGCTAAAACTCGCGAATCCCGCCGGGTAACAACCAGAACGGGTCGATCGCGCCAGGCAGGGCAGCGCGGCGGCGGCTACGGCCGGTTGATGGCGATGAACTCGCCGGGATACATGCCCATAACGCAGTTGAAGGAGTACACCCCCGGCTCCAGCGGCGCGATGTCGAACACGTTCACGCGGTCCCGCTCAAGATAGGTCGAAACGCCAAGGTCAGGGGCACGCAACGCCTCGGAGCACGTGAAGGGGGACTTGGCGTCGATGGCCCACTTCGTTGGCAGCCCCGAGTAGACGACGGACTGGGCGGGGACGTAGCCCCGTGACGTCTGGCTCATTCGCACGGTCTGGACCCCGTTAGCGACTGTGACGTTGTCCGAGATCTGGGCGGCGGCGACGGGCTCAGAGCTGGGCGTCGTCAGGCCCAGCGATCGCAGGCCGCCGACCATGCTCACCATGGCCATCCCGATCACCAGCACGCCGGTAACGCGCACAAACCCTTGGCTCTTCGTCGCCAGAGTGCCCAGCCCCCCGAGCGCCAGCAGACCCGGAGCGGTGCCGACAGCGAAAGCCCCCATGATCGCGCCGGACATCAGTGGGCTACCCGTGGCCAGGGCGTAGACCTGGACTGACTGGGTGATTCCGCAAGGCAGTATGAACGTGGCCGCGCCCAGCCCGGCTGCCCGCCAGTGCCCGGAGCCGCGCGGTTTGGTCTGGCCGGTGAGGAAGTGGGAGAACCTCCCAGGCAGAGTCGGGCTCCAACCCGCGAGCCGGGGAGACAGCCCGGTGAGCCGAAGTCCGAGCAACGTCATCACCAGCGCCACGGCTATCACCAGAACGGCCAGCGCCACCGGCGGTAGTGAGAACGCCGAGCCAACCGCGCCGAGCGCCGCGCCGAGGACCGCGAATCCGGCGATGCGCCCCGCCTGGAACGCCAACTGGGGGGCAAGCCTTTGCGTCGCGGTCGCGGCCGGGTGGGATCTGGCGTATTGCGCGGAAACGGCCAGGATCAGCCCGCCGACCAGCGCCATGCATGTGGACACGCCCGCGGCCAGTCCGACCAGGACCATCACCGCAACGACTGCGAGCTTCTCAGCGTCCGCGCCGACGCTGCCCGCCGACAGGTCGACCCTTAGGACCAGCAGTACCAGGATCCAGACCGCGACCGCCGCTACGGCGACCGTAAGCCAGGCTCGTGGGTCCCGAAGCACCCAAGCCGGACGCCCGAGGTGGTAGCCCGCCTTGCGGACCGCGCGCTCCAATGCCTCACGTTGGGGAGGGGGACTGCCGGAGACCCTGGCTTGCCCGCGAGTCGCTGAGACCGACACGTCAGTGACGCCGGGAACCTTCGACAGTGCCCTGCCCACCCGCTTCTCGCACGCGGCGCAAGTCATGCCGGTGACGGGAAGTTCCACGGTCACCGTCGCGACACCGTGGCCACGGCCCTCTGCCTGTTTCGTCATCGATCAGCTCCCTCGCCCCAGTGATCGACCCGATATGGTCGCTACCCGGCGGGATTTGCGAGTCTTAGCAACCATATCGGGCAGATCCGCGCGCCCAATCGGACACACTGGACAAAGCTGGCGCGGGGTCCGGGTCCATGGGTCGAGACGAGCGGCGTGCGACGGGATCCGTGTCACGGGGGGTTTGGATCGAGCGGCGTGAGGCTTGAAGCCGCGGGCTCGGCCCATGGACCCCGACCCCGAACCGGACCGGGCCTCAATCCGCCAGAGGCTCCAACACGATGAACGGCAGCTCCCGGCCCATGGCTCGATACGAATCCTGGCTGCCGTCGACCTCGAACTTCATGAACCGGGCAAGCTTCGTCGCGGCGCGCGGGTGCAGCCGAGCGTACGCGGCCATCTCGTCCGCGCCCTGCTCCGGGGAGAACCGCGTGGCATGGACGGCGCTCTGTCTGTTCCTGACCTGGATGGTGATGTCTGGGTGCGCCATGAGGTTCTGGAACCACTGGGACTTCTCGCCCCAGCCGGAGCAGATGACGTACCCGTGAGCCTGCTCGTCGTGCCGCACAACCTCGACGACAGCCTGACGGGGCAGGCCGGACTTGCGGCCGATGTGGTTGAGCAACAGGAAGCGGCCGCTCATCATCCATCCCAGCTTGTGCCGGTACAGCCAGATCGGGGCGCGCGCGGCCGCCCTCTGGAACCTGGTCAGCGGCTTCATACGGTCCCCGTCAGACATAGTGCCCATCTCCAATCGACAACGGCTACGCCAGCCGGTGACGAGACTGTCCCAGATCCGCCGGGTAGTTGCCAGCCCGGCCAGCGAGTTGACATGGCACGACGCGCGCGTTTCCGCCATGATCTTCACACGGGGTGAGGCGAGTTCACTGGCGCGCGCGGCAGCGCGGGAGGAGTCGACATGGCGGTAGCAGCCCCAAGCCCTAGAGTCCTGGCAGATGTGCTTCCAAGGTCAATCCCGCGGGACGTCCTTCTCGTCGTCGGCGGGGCGGCGTTCGTCGGAATCGCGGCGCAGATCATCATCCCGTTGCCGTTCACGCCAGTCCCGATCACGGGGCAGACGTTCGCGCTCCTGCTCAGTGCGGCCGCGCTCGGGACGCTGCGTGGAGTGCTGTCGATGCTCCTGTACGGGCTCGTCGGCATGGCCGGGCTGCCTTGGTTCGCCGGTGGCGTGTCAGGCGGCTTCGCGCTGGTGACGTTCGGCTACGTGATCGGATTCGTCGTAGCGGCCGGGGTCGTGGGATACCTCGCGGAACGCGGCTGGACGCGCAGTGTCGTGCGCATGGCCGGAGCGATGGTCATCGGCAACGTCACGATCTACATCTTCGGAGCGATCTACCTGCACTTCGCGCTGCACAGCACATCCTGGGCGACCACGATGGGCCTCGGCGTGACCCCGTTCCTCCTTGGCGATGCCCTGAAGATCGTCATCGCTGCCGGGCTGTTCCCGCTCGTTTGGCGCCAGATCAAGACCGAGCCCGACAAATAGAGGACCAAGGTCATTCGCGCGAATCCAGCACGACAGGGGTGCGCGACATCGTAGGGTCAGCACGAAGTAGCACGGGAGGCGGTTAGGACATGAGTACTGCAGCCACACAGGTAGCTGAGCCGACTGGGGCGCCCAAGGACGGCAAGCCGCGTCATTACGGCTCTTCGGCCCTGTTCTCCGGAGCCGCCAGGATGTGGCGAGCCTGGCTTCCATGTGTCGTGGTCATCGTCGTCAACGCGGCGATACAGGGGTTGATGGTCATCCGAGACCCAGCCGTGACCGCCAGCGCGTCGTTCATCGCGGCAGTGGTCATTTCGCTGGTGTGCATCCTGGCGACGTACGCGGTCATTACGGCGTCGGCGTTGGGCGCGGTGGAGGGCAAGGTTGGCTTCGGCGAGGCGTTCAAGTCGTCCGGGCGGCACCTTGGCCTCTTCGTGGCTTGGGTGCTTGGCTTGATGGTGGTGTCGCTGGCCGCGTACATGGTCTACGTCTACCCAGGCTTCATCGTGCTGGCAATTACCCCGTATGTGGCAGTCGCGGCGATGGCCGGGCGCGGCAACGCGCTCGCCGCGAACTTCCGCGCGATCGCGGGCAGGCCGGGCCGGACGCTTCTAACTGTGATCCTCATCGGTGTCATGTTGTTCATAGTTAGTCTCTTGGCGGCCGCGAACTACTTCTTCACCTGGTTCTTCGTCCGCGGGTTCGCCTCCTCGCTGGTCGCCTGGATCGCGTACGGGCTCTTGGCGTGGTGGTGGACTACTTCCCTGGCGTGCGTGTACCGCAGCACAGCGGTCGGTGACGAAACCGTCTGACGGGTGGATCGCCCGGTGTCGGCACGCGTCGTCCGCGCCGCCGAGCAGTCCAGGTATGAGATATGGCTGGGCGAGGATCTGGCTGGCTACGCCGAGTACGAGCAGGCCGGAGACGTGCTTCGACTGACGGCAACGCGGATCTATGACGAGTTCGAGCGGCGGGGCTTGGGTTCAGCACTGGCCGAGGGGCTTGTCGTTGATGTGCGCGAGCGTGGTTCGCGGATACTTCCGGTCTGCCCATTCATGGTCTGGTGGGTCGCGGAGCACCCAGAATGCGGTGACATCGTGGAGCCTCATGTGCAGGAGGATGATTGAGGCCACTACTCCATTCGGGTGACAAGTGGGCGACATGTCGCGTTTGCCCTCAACCCAGTCTCTCCGCAGGCCGAGCCCTCTTACGTCATCGCCCTCATTTGGGCACTTGTTAACAAGTGAAAGGAGACGACCATGTTGAGTCGTCTGCAGAAGAGAAGGGGAGAAGAGGGCTTCACCCTCATCGAACTCCTCGTAGTGATCATCATCATCGGAATCCTGGCGGCGATCGCCATCCCGGTGTTCCTGAGCCAGAGAAACAACGCCTATGACGCGGCTGTGGAATCCGACTTGCGCAACCTGGCCACGTCCGAGACGGCGGCTTTCACCACAGGTAACGTGTTCATCTTGTGTGGCGGGGCGGCCCCGCAGGTCGCATGTGCCGCTGAAACCGACCTGACCGACGAGGGATACGTCGAATCTGGCGCTGGCAACTACAGCGCGGTTCCGGTAGTTACGACCGTGACAGCCGCTGGTGGTGCGGGGGGAACGACAGCGACGGGATTCTGCGCGGACGCAACCTCCACATCTGGCACGATCTTCAACTGGAACTCCCAAACTGGAGGACTTGGCACTGGCGCCTGCCCCTAGGAGCTAGCGCTGCTGAGACGGTGGGCCGGGCCTTCCCGGCCCACCGTCTTGCTGTCTGGCGCGCTGAGAGTTTGGGCCGATCAAGCCCGTAGCGACTATTGTCGATAACCGTGATGTGGCAGTGCGCGTGAGGGTGGCGCCTGGGGGGCGTCGACTGGCCTCTGAGCGCGGCATGACCCTGATCGAGGCGATCGTCGCGCTCTTTCTGGCTGCCCTGCTTTTCGCGGCGCTCTCTGCGGCGGTCATCGGCGCAATCCGTGCCTCGCAGGTCGCCCGCCAGAACCAGACTGCGGTGGACATCGCCAACGCCCGCGTCGAGCAGCTCAGGGACTTGTCGTGGGGGGAACTCGGCCACGATGCGGACGGAATCGGCTGCCCGGACAGCAACCTAACCGACTGCGCGACGGCACCGAAACTCGACGGTAGTAGGCCGCTGGTGATCGTGGACTTCGGCGGCATCGCGGCACAGCGCGACACCGAGGTTGTCAACGTCACCACCTACGAGGTCGCGACCTACATCACGGAACCGCCGGCGGGATCAACCGGTGACTACCGCCTCGCGACGGTGATCGTCTACTGGGACGATTTCGGTACCCCCCGAAGCAAGCGCGTGGACACCGCGATTTCCGAATCCACGCGGGGCCTGGCGCTGCCAGACTTCGTCCTGAGTTCGATCGGGAGCTGCGGCGTCGCGGTGAATCCGGGCGCAACCGCACATTGGGGCTTCAAGGTCACAAACGAGGGCGCGCCCGATACATTCAACTTCTCCACGACCGGCGACTTCACGCCCAGCCGCTACTACCTAGATGACGGGGACTCCGAGTTCGACCCCGCTGTCGACACGCAACTGGCAGATACCACGGGGGATACGAAGGTCGACACGGGCAGGCTCGACCCGCTCGACTCGGCCGTAGTGTGGGTCGTCTACGACGTTCCTGACGCGCAGGCGGACGGAACGTTGACGCTGAGCATCACGGTTGCCTCAGCGTCTCAACCCCTCGCGGAGACCGCGACCAATGTCCTGGTTCCAGTGCGGACGCTGATCGTGCAGAGCGGCGTAATCACGCAACCTCCGATCCCGTGCGAGTCCGGCACCTCCACGCCGACTCCCACACCTACTGGGGACAACGATCCGACGATCTGCGCCGACCCAGCGCCAGCCCCCGATCCGAGCGAGGAGAGCGGCTACACGCGTTACTCCTTCTGGCTGCACAACTCGGGTAGCACTTCTTGGCCGGCTACGCCGCTGCCAGAAACGGGGGAGATACCGGGAACGGTCGCGTTCAAGCCGATGGTCATGAACACGACTCTTCCCGCGATACCGACTGGCAGGTTGCTACCCCCGTATTCGACTGATCTGCAGACAGTCGACCCCACGCGCGGGCGCTTGCTCTTCAACGGTGGTGGGTTCACTTCCGGCAAGGAGTACGTTGCGGACTTCCAGTCGCCGTCGGTGCACAAGGAGTACAAGAACTCGATAGTGCTGCGAACATACGTGCGGCGGGCGCCCGGCAGTGAAGCGACCGATGTGTCACTCGCTGCGCAGTTGTACGCCTTCAAGTCGCAGAACGGCAACAGCGTCGGACTGCTGACGTCGGAGACCGTGACGCTGAGCCCCTGGGACTGCTCGGGCGGCTGGCAGGCCGTGTCGTTCTCATTCGCGATCTCGGGGGAGCTTGAACTCTCGAACAACTACGCACTATCCGTGCGCATCTGGAATCCGGGAACCGGCTGGGTGCGCATCGCCTACGACCACGCGGACTTCCCGTCATCGCTGACGGTGGTGGAGGAATGAGCACCTGGCGCCGCCAGAACGGCTTCACGCTCATCGAGCTCCTAGTCACGATGGTGCTTCTCGGCGTCGTTGGCACGATAATCGTGATGGCCGTAGTGAACGCGAACAGCGCGTTCCTGCGCAGCGACGACGAGAGCCGGGGACTCGGTGATGCCAAGAACGTGCTGGACCAGGTGGCCAGGGACATCCGGTCGTCCCGGGGAGTCGTGTGCGACGGCGGCTTGTCGGACCCCGACAACCCGGAGTCCCTTGACCCGGACTGCGCTGCTCACTTGCAGCTGTGGGTGGACAGCGACTCGAACTACGCCCAGGACGCAACCGAGGTGATCACGTGGAACCTGGAACAGTCTGGCGACGGCGAGCACTATGACGTAGTCAGGACTGAGGGAAACGGGAACCGGAGGGTGATCGCCTCGTCGCTGATCATCGAGACGCTCTTTGAGTACGACACCCCAGACCCGGAGGACGCATCGCTCGTCACCGTGACCATGACATACGACGCCCGCCCAGGCGCCGGAATCGACCCGCGCGAGGCTCAGACCAGCGCCAGAGTGCGAAACGGGTGATTGCTATGCGCTTTTTCTCACCCAGAGATGAGCGGGGGGTCGGGTTGATTCTCGTCGTAGGCATGACGGCCATGGTGTTGGTGCTGGTTGCTAGTGCGCTGATCCTGGCCCAGAGCGCACTTGAAAGGTCGCGGCACAGGTCCGACTTTGAGCTTTCGCTGGCCACAGCGGAGGACGGCATCGACACGACTCTGGCCAGACTGCAGGTGACCTACGACAATGACAACGAGGACTTCCCGATCCCTGGGACGCAGTCGGGGACGACGTGCAGCCTGACTCAAGTGGAGCAGGAGTCGTTCGACACGGAAGCCGCCGAGAACACCTGGGCGCGGGCCGAGATCGCGGCGTTGGAAGAACAGGGGTGCATCCAAACCACTGATACGGGCCAGTACGTCGTGTTCAAGCCGGCTAGCGCCGCTTCCAGCCTCGGACGCGTCTACTCGCTTGGATGGTCCCCGAGCATCGACAGCCCGACCGCGGTCAGCCGCTTGGTGAAGGTGGAGTACCAGTTCTTGCCGTATTCGCCCACCCTCGCGGTTCTGACGCAAGGCAATCTCGAAATTGACTCCAGCGCCACCGTAACCACGGCAGGCGGCGCCGACCCGAGCCTGGCGGGCGCGCACGCCAACGGTCAGATCACGACTACGGGGAACCCGATCGTGGAGGGACTAGTCACAAGCACGGGCTCCTCTACGGCAACAAGCAACAACTTCAACTCCAACCCAGGCGGCACTGTTCCACAGGCACCACGAGTCACCGTGCCGAGGATCAGCGCCCTGTCGTTCTACAAGCACGCCCGGGACCTTGACCCGGACGCGACGGCGGAGGGGTCGTGGTACGACTTGTGCCCGGATGGCAGTGTGCGGCCCTATTCCGTCAACGGTCCGTGCGACGCGGCGACGTCCACATACTCAGGGGCGTGGGTACCCGAGTTCGACGCGGATGATCACATGTGGACAATTAGTAGCAACGCGAGGTCGGGGACGTACTTCGCCTTCGAGGCAGACGTCGAGCCGGGTGTGGGCAATGGCAGCTTCGACAACCTGACCGTAGTGGCATCAGCCGCGAACCCGAACAACTGCGCAACGAAGACCTACGGCAACATCACGTGGGACCACTACGACATAGATTCGGCAGCATTCACCAACACCTTCATGTTCGCGGACTCTGACCTTCTGATCACGTCGAACTTCACCGCCGGCTCCAGCACAGGCACGGGTGCGGACAGCGGGATGCTCGTGGCGGGGGATCAGATCGAGCTGGAGACGTCGAGCAACGTTGTGGTCGGAGCTGTGGTGGCGGCGGATCAGTGCGACACCTCGGACCTCGTGGACTCGAACGTGATCAAGAACGTGACGATCAGGTTCGCCCCCACGGCGAAGTCGCCGTTCGCCAGCATCATCAACCAGAACCTGTGGCTTGAGTTCCCGGGGGCCGGGTGACCGCGCTGCTCGTCAGCGCCTGCGCGGTGCTGGCACGCCATTTTGCAACTGAGTTCCGGAGTACCAGCGGGACTATCCCAACGGGTACTCCACAAGGATAGACAACGAACTACGATTGTACGTATATTCGTAGCATGACTGCCAGAACGTTCCAGGCTACTGACCTCGCGCGGGACCATCGCACGGTCCTGGACCAGGCCCGTGAGAGCGAGGCGCTGATCCGAGACAAGGGTGGAACCACGCTCGCGATAGTCCTACTGGACGAACTTCGTGCGACTCGGGAGGTTTCCCGCTTGGCCCTTGAGCTGCTCCGGATCGAGGCGCTGCCCCAGTCAAGACGAGTCCCTACCTACCTCGGGGACTTGGCCTGGCTGACGTACCTGGACGAAGAGGAGTACGAGGAATTCGTCCAGGAGTTCCGCGACGCACTGTTCCTGGCGGCCAGTACCCACCACACGCAGATAGTGGACCAGCTCCTGTACTCCTGGAGAGCGACGGCCGAGATCAACTCCGATCCTGAACTGAGCTACCAGTTGCTCCACTCGGTAGACGACTACGACGACGAGGTCGGACTGCTTCCTCTAAACCCAGAGATCGACGGCTAGAACGGTGGCACCCAGGAGGAAGCGTGCCTCCTCTCCCCGGAAGCCTCGTGTGAAGGACGACCAGTGGCGTATCCGGTTCGTCAGTTCCCGCGCCCTGAAGGAGTGGAACGCAGCCAAGGACCGGGAACCAGGGATCATGGAGTCCGTAGAACAACTCCTGCGTCACAATCCCAGAGATCGCTCGGTGAACTCCCGGCGTCTTGGGCCTCTGGCTCATAGGACAATCTCGTTCCATGGCAAGCGATTCAAGATCTGGCAGTACGAGATGACGTCGGGAGGAAGGATCTGGTACCTCGTGGATGATGACACGATCGTCGTCATCGTCACCAGTGTGTCCCTGTCGCACCCTCGGAAGACAGACTGACCTTTGCCTCAGTTCGCTAGAAGGTGATTGGAGTTGGTTCTCACGGAAACAGTCTGGGTGGGTCCCGGGGTCGTAGGCCAACGGCGTCCGGAACTTGTAGCCCTATTCGTCCTCGACCAGAACCTGTGGCTTGAGTTCCCGGGGGCCGGGTGACCGCGCTGCTCGTCAGCGCCTGCGGGGTGCTGGGGTTGATCGTTGGGTCATTCCTGAACGTGGTCATCTGGCGCGTGCCGCGCGGTGAGAGCGTCGTTTCTCCCGGTTCGGCATGCCCGGCGTGCGGGCACGCCATCCGGGCCTGGGACAACATTCCAGTGCTGTCGTGGCTGGTTCTGCAGGGACGCTGCCGGGACTGTGGTGCCTCGATCTCACCGCGCTACCCGCTGGTCGAACTGGGTACTGGGTTGCTGTTCGCGGCCATGGCGTGGCAGTTCGGATTCTCCTGGGCACTGCCAGCCTTCCTCTACTTCGCGGGGATCGCGGTATCCCTGTCGCTGATCGACCTGGACACGAAGCGATTGCCGAATGTCATCGTCCTGCCGTCGTACGCGGTCGCAGCGGCTCTGCTACTGGTTCCGGCCCTGGCGTACGGGGCCTGGACCCAGTACTTGTACGCCTTGGCCGGGGCCGTCGCGCTGTTCGCGTTCTACTTCGTCCTGGCCTGGATCTACCCGGCAGGCATGGGCTTCGGTGATGTGAAGCTCGCGGGGGTAGTCGGGCTGTATCTCGGATGGCTCGGCTGGGCGCCACTCATCGTCGGTGCGTTTCTGGGGTTCTTGCTCGGGGCGGTCGTCGGTGTCATCCTCATCGCCGCGAGGCGCGCTGGCCGCAAGACCGGGATCCCGTTCGGGCCTTTCATGCTCCTTGGCGCACTCATCGCCGTCTTCGCGGGAGACCCTCTCGCCGACGTCTACCTGAACCTCGTCGGCATCTGAGTATCCTCGCCCTCGACGCTCGCTGTTTCGGGTGAACATGGCAAACCGGGCCCCGGTTAGCGCATCATGGAAGTGCACCACCATGGTGGTGTCACCCCTCCCCGCCGTCCGACCCACGTGGTCGCACTGGCGGGGCCGACTTTACGGCTGCTCCGGACAAACGCGAATGTTTGGGTACAGACGCGACCGTTGCAACGGGTGTCTCTTTGCGGAACGGGTGCCTTTGTCGGGAACGGCCGCTTCTGCGGGGCGGCAGGGTGGGGGTGTGGGGCGGGAGGAGCGGGCATGTTCCGTCCCAGGCCCGCTCTAGCTGGCCCTCCGCCCGTGGCGACGTGAGACTTCCGGGCACTTGAAGATCCGACACGCTGGGGCATTAGGGGCGAATCTCGCACGTTTGCCGCCAGATATCAGCATGCTGTCCCCTAGGGGTTCCCGCGAAGGCGAGAGGACGGCGATGCCGCGCGATTCCACGACCATTGGTCTGGACATCGCCACGTCCTGCGTGCGCGCCGCCGAGATCTCGCGCAAGGGCGGGACGCTGAGGCTCAGACGCTTCGGGCAGGTCCCGTTGCCGATCGGCGCGGTACACGACGGTGAGGTCCACGACCCGCAGACCGTAGGCCAAGCGATCTCGCGCCTGTGGAAGGCGGGCCGGTTCTCAAGCAAGCGGGTCTCGATCGGCGTCGCCAACCAGAGAGTGGTCGTGCGTCACCTGGAGATACCGTGGACGCGCCCCGCTGACCGCAAGACCAGCCTGCCGCTGATGGTGGCCGACCAGATCCCGATGCCGGTTGACGAAGCCATCATGGACTTCGTGCCGCTGGGATGGGAGACCACAGCCGAGGGCTCGCGGATGTCCAAGGGGCTGCTCGTCGCCGCTGACGAGAACATGGTCATGCAAGTCGTCAAGGCCGCTCAGACGGCGGGGCTGTGGGTTCGGGACGTGGACCTGTCGCCCTTCGCGGTTGTGCGCGCACTGTGCCACGCCGATCCGCTCGGTCTGCGAAGCGACGCCGAGGCGATAGTCGACATCGGTGCGTCGACCACCGTGATCGCGATCCACGCCAACGGAATTCCTCACTTCGTGCGGATCCTGACCATTGGCGGGCAGGACGTCACCGACCGGCTGAGGTCAGAGCTCGGTGTGAACCTCGCGACCGCGGAGCAGCTTAAGCGGGACACCCGCCTGGTCTCGGGATCGCCCGCGGGATCGCCTGCGGGGGGGAAGGGCAGTTTCGATCCAGCCCGCGTCATAGGCGACGTCGTTGGCACGCTCGTCGAAGAGATCCGGGGGTCCTTGGACTACTACCTGGCGACTTCCTCCGGGGCCCGTCTGTCGCGAGTTGTGCTCACCGGCGGGGGTTCCCTAGCGCCGGGGTTCGCCGAACGTCTGCGCGACGCCATTCACACTCCTGTGGAGCGCGGAGTCGCTGTGGCGGCCCTGGGCGTCGGCGAGACAGGGCTGAGTCAGGATCATCTCAACTTCGTTGACGCTATGTCAGCGGTCTGTGTCGGCCTAGCCATCGGGAGTAGAACATGAGTGCTTCGGGTGGGGTGTTGAGCCGACTGAGGCGCCGGGAACGAGATCCGAGCGAGTTCGACGAGCGACCGATCCCGGGGTACGTACGGGTCAACCTGTTGCCTCCCCAGGTGATCATGCTGGCGAAGGTCCGCAGGGCCCGGCGGATCGCGGCATCGATGGTGGCGGCTGCCGTCGCGATCAACGCGGGGCTGTGGGTCCTGGCGGAGATGGACGCTATCAACGCCGGACAGGAGCTGTCCCAAGCCGAATCCGAAACCGCCCAACTCAACATGCAGATGGCTCAGTACTCGCAGGTTCCGAAGGTGTTCGCGGCGGCCGACCTGGCCCAGCAATCACTGGCCGCCGCCATGGGCAGGGAAGTTCGCTGGGCGTTCCTACTGAACCAGCTGTCCTTCTCAACCCCGCCAGGTGTGACACTGAATTCGATCACCGGGCAAGCGTTCGAGGCGGCGGATTCTGACGGATCTGAGGGAAGCCCTGAGACACCGGCCAATCCGGCTCTGCCTGTGATCTCGAATGTGGGATCGATGACATTCGACGGCACCGCGATCTCCTTCGACAGCGTGGCGTCATGGCTGGACAGCCTGGAGAAGATCAAGGACTACACCTACCCGTTCTTGACAAACGCCACGGCCAGCGAAACAGGCGTCGACTTCAACTCCACGGCGCGGCTGACGGATCTGGCCCTTTCCGGCAGGTACTCCACGAAGCCGGGAACCGGCACTACGCCCGGTACTCAGCCTTCCCCGGCGCCCCAGGCTTCGCCGACACCGGCTCCGACCGAGCCGCTTCCGGAAGCGGAGGGTCGCTGACATGGCTGCGAACCGGCGATGGCTGCTCGGCGGAGCTGGAGTCGCGATTGTCGTCTTCCTGATCCTGTTCTTGCTGCTGGTAGCCCCGGCGCGGCACCGGGCGAACGCGCTCCATGACGATGCCCTAGCCGCGCAGGACGCGAACGTGGCGGCGGCGGCGCGGCTGGATCAGCTAAAGCGGCAGGCGTCCGAAGTGCCCGCGAAGCTCGCGGAAATCCAGGCGATCCAGCTCAAACTCCCGGCGAGCCTGCAACTTCCGCAACTCGTCCGCGCTATTACCGCTGCCGCCGGACGCTCCGGTGTCACGCTGAAGTCGATCACTCCGGCGGAACCATCACCGGCCAAGGAGACGACGACCACAGCTGGCAGCGCGGACCTTGTGACGGTGCCGCTGGGTATCACGGCGAACGGATCTTACGCGGCCATCAAGTCGTTCGTATCGGCACTGGAGGACATGGAGCGCGCGTTCTTCATCAAGTCCATTACGGTGTCGAGCGCGGGCTCGACGGGCACTGCGACTGAGTCGGACACCGCCACTGAGAGCGACGTCTTCGGCGAGCTCTCGGTGGAGCTATCGGGTGCGGTCTTCGCACTACCCGACAAGACGCTGGCTGACGCCCTCGCCTCTCCCACGCCGACCCCGGCCCCTCCAGCACCAACATCCTCCGCCGCCCCGTCTCCCTCGCCGTCCGCCGCCCCGTCTCCATAGGCGGCTCCGGCAGCTCACGGATGCGAGAATGTGCACATGTTGCGTTGGTTGACTGCCGGTGAATCGCACGGCCCGGCCCTAGTGGCGATACTCGAGGGTCTTCCCGCGGGTGTGGAGATTACGACCTCGGATGTCGCGGCGGACCTAGGTCGGCGTCGGTTAGGTGCCGGTCGCGGCGCGCGGATGGGTTTCGAGGCCGACGAGGTGGAGTTCCTCGGCGGCGTCCGCCACGGTCGAACGATCGGCGCTCCCATCGCCATCCGTGTGGGGAATTCGGAGTGGCCCAAGTGGGAAGCCGTGATGGCTGCCGACCCGGTGGCCGAGGCGGATCTGGCGTCGAAAGCGCGCAACGCACCGCTTACCCGGCCCAGGCCCGGACACGCTGACCTGGCGGGTGTTCAGAAGTACGGGTTCGACGACATCCGTCCGGTTCTTGAGAGGGCGAGCGCCCGCGAGACAGCGGCGCGCGTGGCGCTTGGCGCGGCGGCTCGGGCGTTTCTGTCGCAGGCGCTGGACACGGAGATCCTCAGCCACGTCGTTGGCATCGGTTCCGCCTCCTCGACCGGGTCTGGTGTGCCTGGCCCGCAGGACGTCGCAGCTCTGGATGCCGACCCCGTCCGGTGCTTCGACCCCGAGGCGAGCGCGGCCATGCAGTCGGTAATCGCCAAGGCCCACAGTGACGGCGACACGTGCGGCGGCGTTGTCGAGGTCCTCGCCTACGGTGTTCCGCCCGGGCTTGGCTCCTACAGCCACTGGGACCGTCGGCTTGGTGCTCGCCTGTCGGGTGCTTTGGCTGGCATTCAGGCCATCAAGGGCGTGGAGATCGGTGACGGGTTCGAGTTGGCAAGAACTCCAGGGTCGAAGGCGCAGGACGAGATCGTGATCATCGACGGGAAGGTCCGCCGCACTTCGGAGCACAGCGGCGGCATCGAGGGTGGAATCAGCACAGGGGACACGCTGAGGCTTCGCGCGGCCATGAAGCCGATCTCTACGATCCCTCGGGCGCTGCGGACGATCGACATCAATACCGGGGAGCCGGCCGAGGCGATCCACCAAAGGTCGGACGTGTGCGCGGTCCCGGCTGCCGGAGTCGTCGCGGAGGCGATGGTCGCTCTGGTCCTGGCGGATGCCGCCCTGGAGAAGTTCGGCGGCGACTCGGTTGGGGAGACGAGGCGCAACTTCCAGTCGTACCTCTCTCAGATCCGGGTGCGCTGATGGCTCCGATTATCGTGCTGGTCGGTCCTCCCGGCTCCGGCAAGACGACCATTGGCCAGGCCCTGTCGGCCCGGCTGGGTGTGGGCTTCCGGGACACCGACGCCGACGTCGAGTCCGCCCAGGGCATGAGCATCGCGGACGTCTTCGTCACTAGCGGCGAGCCCGCCTTCCGCGCCCTTGAACTCACCGCTGTGTCGCAGGCGCTACGGGAGCATCACGGAGTCCTGGCCCTTGGGGGTGGCTCGGTCGAGTCGGCGCCCATCCGGGAGTCGCTGGCAGGTCAGCCGGTCGTGGAGCTTGAGGTTTCGCCAGGGGAGGCCGTGCGGCGTGTCGGCCCTGTCGACTCAAGGCCGGTGCTGCTGGGCAACGCGCGGGCCGCGCTTGCCGAACGGGCGGTCAACGACGATTCGGCGGCGCCGATGCCCCCCAAAGACATCCAGGAAGCCTGGACCAGGCTCGTCGCGCGGCGCAAACCGTTGTACGCACAGGTTCGCCGCGTGGCGGTCAGCACCGACGGTCGCGATGTAGCCGATGTTGTCGATGAGATCGTGTCGCGCCTGATGCTTACGCCCCCGGCGATTGTCCCCGCCCGGCTGGTCCGGGTCGCTGGAAGCCGTCCCTACGACGTGACAATCGGCAGGGGAGTGCTGCCGGAGGTGGCCCAGACCCTCCCCGCGGCCGCTCACAAGGTGGCCGTCATACACGCGCCAGTAATGGCGGATGTGGCTGCCCGGCTCGCCGTGGACCTGGACGCTAACGGCCGCGAAGCGCTGCTGCTCGCCGTGCCCGACTCGGAGTCCGCCAAGACCTCCACAGTCGCCGATCAGTGCTGGGAGCGCCTCGGCGTGGGGGGATTCACGCGCACCGATGCCGTGGTCGGCCTGGGCGGGGGAGCCACCACGGACCTGGCCGGATTCGTCGCCGCGACTTGGCTGCGTGGCGTCGCTGTCGTCCAGGTACCCACGACGCTGCTGGCGATGGTGGACGCCGCTGTCGGAGGCAAGACCGGCATCAACACCTCGGCGGGGAAGAACCTGGTCGGGGCGTTCCACCCTCCCATCGGTGTCATCTGCGATCTGGATCTGCTCGCCACGGTCCCGCCGCCGGACCTCGCGGCGGGAATGGCCGAAGTCGTCAAGGCGGGGTTCATCGCCGATCCAGCGATCCTCGAACTCATAGAAGCTGACCCATCGGCGGCGCTCGACCCTGCCAGCCCGGCGTCGGGTGAACTCATCGAGCGAGCCATCCGCGTCAAAGCCGCCGTTGTCGCCGATGACCTCACCGAGTCGCTGGACCGGGTCCTCGGACGCGAGATCCTCAACTACGGCCACACGTTCGCCCACGCCATAGAGAAGGTCGAGGCCTTCACGTGGCGGCACGGCGACGCGGTGAGCGTCGGGATGTGTTTCGCCGCCGAGCTGGCCTGCGCTGCGGGGCGCCTTTCCCGGGAAGGGGTTGACCGTCACTACCGGGTTCTGTCGTCCCTGGGACTGCCCACCGCGTACCCGGGTGGGGATTGGGACGCGCTGAGCCAAGCGATGCGCGTGGACAAGAAGGTGCGAGCGGGTACGTTGCGGATCATAGTGCTGGATCGCGTCGGCAAACCTGGACTGTTGGAGGCTCCCGATGATGCTTGGCTCAACGCCGCATTCGAGGCCGTGACATGACCGCGGCTCCGGGCGCGACCGTCCTCGTCTTCAACGGGCCGAACTTGGGTCGGCTCGGGGTTCGGGAACCGGACGTATACGGCACCGGCACGATCTTGGACCTGGAGCAGCTTTGTGCTCGTGAGGCGCAGCGGCTCGGGCTATCGGTGGACTTCAGGCAGACCGACGACGAGGCGACGCTAGTCGGATGGCTTCATGAGGCCGCCGACAGCGGGCAGCCGGTCATCCTGAATCCCGCCGCGTTCACGCACTACTCGTATTCGTTGCGCGACGCTTGCGCCCAGCTGACCGGCCCGCTGATCGAAGTGCATCTGTCGAACCCGCACACACGCGAGGAGTTCCGGCACACCAGCGTCGTGTCTGGTGTCGCCACGGGCGTCATCGCCGGGTTCGGCTTCGACTCCTACCGCCTGGCGTTCGAGGCCATCGCCCGCCTGCTGGGGCCGTGATCCCGGACTACGCCGGTCGCCGAACCAGGGCGCTGGACGCGGCTCAGGTCGTGGATGTCGACGCTCTGCTGGTCACCGACCTGGTCAACGTCAGGTACCTGACTGGATTCAGCGGCTCCAACGCCGCGCTCGCGCTGGCCCCCGGCGGCCCGGTCCTGGTCACTGACCGCCGCTATGAGGACCAGGCCGCTCAGGAGTGTCCCGGCCTGGACGTGGTTCTGGAGCGAGATGCCGCCCTCGGCGCGTTGCGCGTGCTCGGCGGATCGGGCGCGGCAGCGGTTGCCATCGAGGCCGACGTCATGCCGGTGGCCCAGTTCCATCGGCTTTCCGCCATCGATGGTGCTCCGGCGCTGCGGCCGGAGTCCGCCCTGGTGTCGCCTCTGCGCCGCGTGAAGGACGCCTATGAGGTTTCCTGCTTGGAGGAAGCGTGCCGCATCGCGGTTGAGGCGCTCGTCGCGCTCACCGAGGAGGTGCGTCCTGGTGTCAGCGAGCAGGCGCTGGCGGGTCGCTACGAGCAACTCCTCCGCGATTGTGGCGCCGACGACCGGGCGTTCCCCTCCATCGTCGCGTCTGGGCCGAACTCGGCCATCCCCCATCACGTTCCGACAACCAGGCCGCTGGAGCGCGGGGATTTGTTGGTGATCGACGTCGGCGCGAGCGTTCGTGGGTACCACAGCGACATGACGCGCACGTTCGTTGTGGCAGCCGATCCCAGCGCCGACCAGTCGCGCCTGCATGACGCTGTGGCTGGAGCCGCAACCGCGGCTCTCGGGGCGCTGGGCCCTGGCGTTCCCGCCAAGCAGCCCTACGCGGCCGCACTGGAGAGCCTGGCCGCGCACGGGCTCGGTGACCGGTTCACGCACGGCCTGGGCCACGGAGTCGGGCTCGAAGTCCACGAGGCGCCGATCATGAGTGCGACCTCCGCGGCTACCATCGTTGCGGGCGACGTCCTCACGATCGAACCCGGCGCGTACCTGCCCGGCTTCGGAGGAGTGCGGATAGAGGACACGGTCGTTGTGGCTGAGACCGGCAACCGATTCCTGACCGACCTGAGCAGAGAGTGCGGACGCCTCGGATAACCGGGGCGCGAATCTGGAGTAACTAGTGGCAACGACGAATGACCTGAAGAACGGCATCGTTCTGAACCTCGACGGCAACTTGTGGGCAGTCGTTGAGTTCCAGCACGTCAAGCCCGGCAAGGGCGGGGCATTCGTGCGCACGAAGCTGAAGAACGTGCTGTCCGGCAAGGTCGTTGACCGCACGTTCAACGCCGGCACCAAGGTCGAGACCGCGAACGTCGACAAGCGCGACATGCAATACCTGTACCGCGACGCCGACTCGTTCGTGTTCATGGATTCGAGCACCTATGACCAGATTCCCGTTTCCGCCGCAGTCGTCGGTGACCTCTCGCGCTATCTGTTGGAGAACCAGAACGCGGTCGTCGCCCTGCATGACGGCAACCCTTTGTATCTGGAGCTCCCCGCGTCCGTGGAGCTGGTGATCACATTCACCGAACCCGGGCTTCAGGGGGACAGGTCGACCGGGGGGACGAAACCGGCCACGCTGGAGACCGGGGCGGAGATTCAGGTGCCGCTGTTCGTCGAGCAGGGCACTCGCGTGAAGGTGGACACTCGGGACGGCTCCTACCTGGGTCGCATCAACTAAGTGTCCGCTCGCGGCAAGGCCCGGCGCAGGGCCCTAGACATCCTGTTCGAGGCGGACATCCGTCGGATGCCCGCCTTGGACGTTCTGGCCGACCAGGACCAGCGACAGCGGGGCGGTGGTCCCGTCGCGCTGAACCCGTACACGGTCGAGCTGGTCACCGGCGTCGTGGAGAACCTTGAGCGCATCGACGAGTTGATCACCACGTATTCGGTCGACTGGAGCTTGGACCGGATGCCGCCTGTGGATCTGAATCTCCTGCGAATCGGTGCTTACGAGATCTTGTGGCGCGAAGACATCCCCGATGAGGTTGCCGTCGCCGAAGCTGTGTCCATGGCCAAGGAACTGTCCACGGACGAGTCCGGGTCATTCGTCAACGGCCTGCTGGCCCGGCTCATGGCCGTCCGCCCGGGCATCTAGCGCCAAGGGGCCGAGCCTCGGGGTCCTGCTGATGCAAATCCTCTGTTGATCAAGCTCGTTCGTGATCTTCCACGCCTGCGGGGCCGTCGCCTTCCTTGATCAACAGAGGAGTGTGTCCTGAAAGGCGAGTGGTTGCGATGTAGGAGGTCGTGATTGTGGACCGTGCTGTGTTGGTGATGGAGGTAGGTCCTCCGGGCTCGCTGTGCAGGCAGAGGGCTCAAACCGCCGTGGTGTCATGTCGGTC
>JAUYJT010000060.1 GCA_030700225.1 Candidatus Nanopelagicales bacterium
GAATCGTCGTACCGTCATCCATGTCCGTGGCTCCTTCTACTGGTTTGGCGTAGACACCGCCAGCATCAAGGGGCCACGGACGTAATCAGCCCAAGCTGACCAAACTCAAGATCGTGTCTCCCCCCCAACTTCGAAGAACCAAGTAACCGTAGTCGGCCTTGGTCAGGGCGGCTAGATAGGTGTCGCGCTGCTTCTTGAGCACGATGATCGGCGGGTAGCCGAGGCGCACGAGCAACAGGTTCAGCAGAAGCCGACCGGTACGCCCGTTGCCGTCGATGAACGGGTGCACTTCCTCGAATTCGGTGTGCAGCCGGGCCAGTACCTCCGGCAACCGGTGGTCGACTGGGGCGGCGAGTTCGGATGCACTGGAGTTCACCTGGTCCACCCAGCCACGCATCCTGGCAGGCACGAGCGGCCATGACGGCGGGGTCATTCCGCCCTCGAACTGATGGATGTCGTGCTCTCGGAAGTGGCCCGGCGCCTCGCGTTCAGTGGCGTCAGGGTGGGGCGCGACCTGCCAGACCGGAGTCATGGCCACCTCGTGAACCTGCCGGATCTCGGCCAGCGAGACGAGTCCGTCGGTATGCCAGTCGCCGGGGTCGACCGCCTGCGCGTAGACCCATTGGGCGGCATCCGCGTAGCCGCGCACCTCGAGGTACTCCTTGAGGGGCTTGAAGACGCGCCCGTTCTTGAAGGATGCGCCCGTTGCAACGGGTGTTTCTGAGGGGTTCGAGGTGCGTTTGTCGGAAACGGCCGCAACGGCGGAGGCGGTAGGCGACACACCGTTTCTTGGGTGGTGCCGGGTGGTGGCGTCCACGCGCCACGACGGTCTCCTTCCGTTTGATCACCGAGACTGGTAGCTAAATGAGGCTCCTCGCTAGATCGTGTGGCTGGGCTGAGGTGATCTTGAAGCGGTTGGACATGCTTTCCCGTGTCGCGGTGTTGGGCCGCGCAGGCATGGAGAGTGGCAATCCCCTGGGAGCGTGTAGCCGGGTCCGTCATACCGCGGACCTGAGAATGCTCGCCTGACTTGGCCCCAGTGCGCTCGGGCGGATTCCAGGCATCCGTGCTTTGCCGTGGTTTCCGGGGGACGAGGGCATCGGTGCGACTGGCTCACGCGCCCCGAGCATTGCCGGCGAACGAGACGTAGCGTTCGAAGTGATCCGGAAAGCCCTCGGTGTCCACGGGCCTGCAGAGCCACACTCTCTGTGATGGCTCGGGCGCCCACGCCGGACCATCCGCGCGGAAACACATCACTCCCGCGTGCCGCGGTCTTCTGGGTCGACCGGCAGGTAGTGGTGGCCTCTCCCGCCTGTGCCGGACGGCGCCAAGATCCCTTCGTCTGCGAGTCGCTGCAGAAGTCGCAGCACCACCGGGTAGCTGAGGCCCAAGAGGTCGCCTGCCTCGGTGGTCGAGATTCGGCCGCGCGCCTGAGCGAACGACTGCACGACCTGGGCGCGCCGGGCATCCGCTTGGACACGCGCGTGTCTGGCTGGGAGCCGGCGACGAACCCGATCCGAGGGCCGATAGACGGGGGTCGTCCCAGCGGGAACGCCCCGAAGCGCCACTATGACGGGCTCGCCATCCACTGTCTGCTGGGCGCTCGACTCCAGGCGCGCGCCCGCGTCGGGGGCAGACCGCTGGAGGTATGCGGCAACGGTGGTCGCGTCGACCCAGCCGCTGCGAGTGGCTCGATCCACAATGATCAGTGCGTCCAGATCCAGCGGGTGGCCAGCGTCTGTCGGCTCGCTGGCCAGGGAAAGCATCGAGGGGTCGGGTTCACCCCCGTGCAGCGTCACGGCGACTCGACGGTCCGTGGCCTCCACGGTCGGCGGTTCCAAGCCGCGGCGGAGCATGGCCTCAACCATGCGGTCGACCCCGATCCCCTGCCGCTCCACAAGTCGGAGCCGATGCAGTAGTTCGGCCAGCCGCGGGTACCTCGGGACACTGACGTGCGTCATGATGTTCGCTGGCGTGATCCCGGGCAGGAGCGCCCCGGGTGAGTCCACCCTGAGCCTGTCCCCTACATGCTCGACCACCGTGGGTTCGGCGGCCTCCCAGTTGCGGTGGGCGATCCCGTTCAGCACGGCTTCCCGTGCTGCGTTGAAGGGCAGACGGTCAACCTGTCCCCGCGCGAAACCGGTGCCCACATGCACCTTGCCGATCTTGGTCTGCAGCAACTGTTCCACTGTGGCGATCTGCTGCAGCAAGGATTCGACCGACCCCCGGTAGTCCGTGTCCGAGTCCGCTCCAGGCGTGGGGCGATACAGGTAGTGGATGCCCGGAGCCGGTGCGGCGGCGAAGAGCCAGGCGCCCGCGTGGTTGAGTTGGTGCGGGTCGTACTCGTTGACGGCGCCGATCCGCTCCAGGAGCGCACGGGGTGCTGCCTCCGCTAATTGGACTGCAGCGTCCTCCCCGCTCTCCCGCAGATAGCGGCGCGCCGCCTCGATTGCCGACGACGTGGCGTCGTCCACTGTGAATGCGGATGCCATGGCCGAGGGGTCGGGTGCTGACCGGGCACGGACCTGCTGCCAGACCCCGAGGTCCAGCGGAACGCACTGTGCACCCACCCGATGCCGCGACGCCTGCTTTCGGTACGAGAGCGGCTTGCCTGATTCTCCGACCAGCAGGGCAAGAACCCGCACGCCCCCAAGCCCGTACTCGTCGATCTGAACTGTCGCGCCGGTGGTCTCCAAGATCCGTTTGCGGAGCCATGGGATCGGCACGGCGGTGCCTGAATGCGAGCCCCGATCGGCGACCCCGAACAGGACCGCCCCACCCCCTGAGGTGTTCGACATGCACGCTACCGCTGGCCCGACCACGCCGAGCACCTTGTCGGCCTCAAAGGAATGACTGATGTCGCCATCCGCACCAGTCGGATCCGCCTTGCAGTCGAGCCGTTCGCTTTCCACCGCGTCGCCGTCCTGCCCAGTCGCCAGTCGCGCTAGGGCGGCCTGGACCAGAGCCGAAGGGGCATCTGGGCGCCGAAATGTCACTTCCATGCGGACCCACCTATACCGGCTTATAGTTTCTTTGAGCGAAACTATAACAGATCAGGTGTGGGGCGACGAAGTAGCAGATTCCGGAGCAGTCTCAGCGCGAGAGGAACGTCACCGATTGCTACTGGCAAGATCGTGAACGAGGGACGCCAGGCTGGGACGCTCGGCTGGTGCGGGTTCGTCTCCTGGCCGGCAGCGCTGGCGCAGTCGCGGGACATCCGAACTGACGAGACCGAGTGGAAGCTCCGGTCGGCGGATCGACTGGCTCGCTCGCGCGAGGCGTTGCTGACTGGCGAACCTGATGTGGCGTCTACACGGTACGAGGGGAAGGCCACCGGCTCAGGCCCCCAAGCGCAGGTGTCAACCCTGCCGACCGACGTGCGGGGACTCCATCACCCCCCGGGAAGGGTGAGCATCCGGTCCAAAGCGACCTTGGCCCAGATGGATGTCTCGGGGTCAACCTTGATGGGGTTGACCACGCGCCCGCGCGACAGTTCGTCTAGCGCCCAGCGCAGGTGCGGCAGGTCGATCCGGTTCATCGTAGAGCAGAAGCAAACTGACTGATCCAAGAATGTGATCCGCTTGTCCGGGTGTTGCTGCGCGAGCCGCCTGACGAGGTTCAGTTCCGTGCCAATCGCCCACGCGGAGCCGGGCTCGGCGCTCTCAATCGTCTTGATGATGAACTCCGTCGAGCCGACGAGATCCGCGGCTGAGACAACTTCGTGGCGGCATTCAGGATGAACGAGCACCTTGATGCCGGGGATGCGCTTCCGGACTTCGGCGACGCACTTGGGGCTGAACCTGGCGTGAACTGAGCAGTGGCCTCGCCACAGAACCATCTTGGCGGCCCTCAAGTCCTCCTCGCTCAGCCCTCCGTCGGGCTTGTGCGGGTCATACACGACGCAGTCGTCCAAGGACAATCCCAGCTCGAGCACGGCGGTGTTGCGCCCGAGGTGCTCATCGGGCAGGAACAGCACGCGGTCCCCACGGTCGAACGCCCACTGAAGAACACGTTTGGCATTGGATGACGTGCACACCGCCCCCCCGTGACGTCCTGTGAACGCCTTGATCGCCGCTGTTGAGTTCATGTACGTGATCGGGACCGTCGTGCCAGCGACCCCGGCGTCCTCCAGCGTCGCCCAGGCTCGTTCCACCTGGCTGATGTCGGCCATGTCCGCCATCGAGCAGCCGGCCGCGAGATCGGGAAGTATGACCGTCTGATTGTCTCCGGTGAGGATGTCGGCGGACTCCGCCATGAAGTGGACGCCACAGAAGACGATGAACTCCGCGCTCTTCTGCGCCGCTGCCCTTTGAGCCAGCTTGAAGGAGTCGCCGGTGACATCCGCGAACTGGATGACTTCGTCGCGCTGGTAGTGATGGCCCAGGATGAACAGGCGGTCACCCAGTTCCTTCTTCAGCCGCGTGACGTCAGTCACAACGTTGGGGTCTGAGCAAGGTGGCAGCACGCCAGGGCACTCGACGCCCTTCTCAGTGTCAGCCTCGGCCCCCTGGTCGAGCAGCAGCAGTGCCAAGGGAGTGGCCGGTGCGCTTGTCGCGGAAGTCACCAATCCATTGTGGCACCGGTCTGCATCCGGCGCCGCATGTCCGCTCATCGAGGACCTGGGAATGGCCCAATCGCCATCCGGGTTCTAGACTTAGGCATGCCTCATTCCGAGGCTGAAGTCCCAGGGAGAGTGCGAATGACGGCAGACACGGCCCAGAGTGCGCCGCAAACCATCCAGCTCACAGAGCCCGCATCCGACAAGGTCCGAGCGCTACTGGCCGCGGAAGGCAGGGACGATCTCGCGCTGCGTGTGGCTGTCCAACCTGGTGGGTGCTCAGGCCTGCGGTATCAGCTCTTCTTCGATGACCGTTCCTTGGACGGCGACACTCGGATCGATTTCGACGGCGTAGCGGTCGTGGTTGACCGGATGAGCGGTCCCTATCTCGGTGGCGCGACGATAGATTTCGTGGACAGCATCTCCAAGCAGGGGTTCACCATAGACAACCCCAACGCGACGGGAACCTGCGCCTGCGGCGACTCCTTCCACTAGGCCTGAATCAACCGGAGTGTGTGGTCGGTGGGTCGGCATCGTATCCAGGCAGGGCACCAACCTCACTCGGCCATCCGGCGAGCGAAGGCTCAACGCAGCCTGATGGTGCAGATCCTCTGTTGATCATGGAGGTCGACGATCACCCAGGAAGGGAGGATCGCTGACGAGCTTGATCAACAGAGTATTTGCACCATCTGGGCCTCCGCAGAGGCAAGCGATGGAGGTTCGGGGGACTCAGGATAGGCGGCTACCCAGTACGGTTCTGACATGCGCATAGTCGTAACTGGATCGATCGCGACCGACCACCTCATGGTCTTCCCGGGTCGGTTCGCCGACTCGCTGATGCGCGAGCAGCTGGAATCCATCTCGGTCTCCTTCCTCGCGGACAAGCTCGAAGTGCGACGTGGGGGCGCGGCCGCGAACATCGCCTTCGGCCTGGCTCGGCTTGGCTTGAAGCCCATGTTGGTGGGGGCGGCCGGTTCGGACTTCGGTGACTACCGCTCCTGGCTTGACCGGCACGGCGTCGACACGACGTCGGTTCACATCTCGGAGGTTCAGCAGACGGCCCGCTTCGTGTGCACGACGGACCGTGATGGCAATCAAATCGCCACCTTCTACGCGGGCGCCATGAAGGAAGCCCGCGAGATTGAATTGGCCCCGGTGCTTGAGCGGTTGACCGACGGGAGCGTCGTCGTCATCAGCGCCAACGACCCAGAAGCCATGGACCGCCACGCGGAGGAATGCAGGTTCAGAGGCGTGCCGTTCATAGCCGACCCGTCCCAGCAGCTGTCCTCGATGAACCGTGAGGAGGTCATCGGGTTGCTCCAAGGCGCCTCGATGCTATTCAACAACGAGTACGAATCCGCGCTCATTCACCAGCGCACTGGCTGGACCGACGAGGAAGTCCTGTCGGCTGTGCCCACGAGGATCACGACCCTGGGTCCTCGTGGTTCCCGGATCGACCAGAAGGGCCGCGAACCGGTCTTCATCGGTTGCCCCAAGGAACGTGTCCGGCTTGACCCCACTGGAGTCGGCGACGCATTCCGGGCTGGCTTCCTGGCTGGCATGTCGTGGGATCTGCCGCTGGTCAGATGCGCCGAGCTCGGTGCGATGCTGGCGACCTGCGTGATCGAGACCGTGGGCACGCAGGAGTATGGATTCGAGCCAAGTGAGTTCCTAGCTCGCCTCGGGGAGGCATTCGGGCCGGAGTCGGCCGAAGAAGTCGGCGTTCATCTGCGCCGGTCACTCTTGGTTTGACCCTGGGCCGGCACCCGGATCAGAAAGCCGGATGAGAAACCGCGTCACACCATCGGTGGTCGTCTGGCTAAGCAGTTCGGCTCCGTGCGTCCAGCACCAGGCCGGAATGTCGAGCTGTGCTGTGGGATCGTCCGCCAGCAGCTCCACTAGCCCGGATACCAGCTCGCGCGCGGCCCGGGCAAGGGAGGTTACGGGGTGCGGGCAAACGGAGCCGCGCTCGTCAAGGACTCGGTCCGGAGTCGCGTCCGCGGTCACAGGTCGCTCAC
Organism: Candidatus Nanopelagicales bacterium; assembly: GCA_030700225.1. Lineage (NCBI taxonomy): Bacteria > Bacillati > Actinomycetota > Actinomycetes > Candidatus Nanopelagicales > Candidatus Nanopelagicales bacterium. The sequence continues at coordinate 6,577 of JAUYJT010000060.1, forward strand.
TCCGGTCTGTTCGCGGATCCTCGTCACCGCGATTGTCAGGTCCCGCGCGAATTCGTCGACATCAGCGCTCTTGGCGGCAGGCTGCAGAGAGACGCGCAGGCTGCCATGGCTCGAGACTCCCATCGCAGCGAGCACGTGATGGGGCCGCCGCGTATCCGACACACACGAAGCCCCGCTGGACACCGCCCAGCCCATGCCCGCTAGTTCGTCCACGAGCTGCTCCGCGGCCACGTAGAGGAAAGTCACCATCAGGATGTGACCCAAGCGTTGGTCCGGCGACCCCAGGGCCTCGCAGTTGGGGATGGAAGCCACCAGCCGCTCACGCAGCCTCTGCGTCAGCTCGCCACATGTGCGAGCCGTCTCGCTCACAGTTGCGGCTGCCTGCTCCAGGGCCAGGGCGGCGGCCGCGACTGCGGGAACTGGCGGCGCTACCCCTTCCACTCCAAGTGGTCCGTTGTCCATGGGCTGGAACCCGACCCCGCTGCGCACCGCCAAGATCCCAACGCCTGGCGGTCCCCCCCAGTAGCGTGCTTCCGCCGCTAGCACGTGCCAACCGCTGGAGATCTCACTTCGGCCGACGACGTGCCGGGCGTCGCTGATGAGCGGGACCCTTCGCGCTTCCAGAGCTTGGCTAACGGGGCCGATGGGCTGGAGTGTCCCAACTTCACCGTTGGCCATTTGAAGACACGCGGCGGCCGCGTCGCTTGCGTCTACGGCGGTGATGAACCGGTCAGGGTCTATCAGTCCCGCGCGGTCGCAGGGAACAACGGTGACGGGAATCCCCTGAGCCTCGATGCGGTCGACGCGCCGCAGCAGCCCCAGGTCCTCGACCGCTGAGACAACGACGCCTCGCCGTTGGCTCCCGGAACGCCTGCTCGCCAGGCATCCCTGAAGTCCTGCCGCCAGAGCCGCGTCCGCGGACGATGTGAAGGCGATTTCGGTCGGTCGGCAGGCCAGGACATCCGCCACTGCGGTGCGGGCATGCGCGAGAAGCCTGCGCGCCACGTCGGCCTGCGGGTAGCGGCGTGACGGGTCGGCCCAAGCGGTCGCGCTGGCGTTCGCGAGCGCGGTGCGGGTTGCCGGGGACGGCGGCAACCCCGACGCCGCGTCGAGATAGCGCCGGTTCTCACCATCTTGGGTTGCCACATCTGGCATGTCAGCACCGTACCGCTCCAGGCCCGACCGGCACCGCCGAGGATTATCCCGCCCAATCCGCCGTTGGAGCTCACGATCCGTGAGACCATGCTCACGTCTGTAGATGGTGTCGCGGCTAGGCGAGTTTGGATTCATGGCCCACACTGGATGTGACAGCTAGGGGCGAGTCGGACGGGAGCCCATGGACGTGCGTGAGAAGCGGAACAAGACGAACCTGGGCGGTCGCCGCGTGCGCGCGATCGTCGGGGGAGCCGCGGCTCTGGGTATCGTGCTGTCCGCGTGCGGACCGTCGTTGAGCCTGGTCACTGCCCCATGGGGTGAGTCTCAAGCAGTAATTCGATCCGCCCTGTTCGGAGATCGCGCGGCCACGTTTGAAAAGCCACCGCGTATCCGGGTGGACAACGGCCGGATCGAGTCCGTGTCGGTGACCGGTCCGAACGGACGCCGGGTCGGAGGCAAGCTGGTCGGCGGTGGCGAGATCTGGGAGCTGGACACATCCGATCTGGAGTTTGGCACCAAGTACAAGGTCACCGCCAAGGCTGTGGATCTTCGGGGGGTCGAGTCGACAGCCAACGAGACCTTCCGGACGTTCGAGCCAGAGAAGGTTCTGACGGTAATGTCGGACCTTTCCGAGGATGAGACGTATGGGGTCGGCATGCCGATCACGCTGACTTTCGACCTGCCAATCAAGCGGAAGGCCGAGATCGAGAAGAGGTTGCGTGTTGAGACCTCCGGAGAGCCGATCGAAGGGGCCTGGTCCTGGGACGGGGATCAAAGCGTCACCTACAGGCCGCGCAAGTACTGGCCGGCCAAGACTGACATCAAGGTGGCGGCGGATCTCAAGGGCGTGAATGCCGGCGACGACGTGTACGCGCTGGAGAACTTCAGGCGCAGTTACAGCATCGGTCGCCGGATGATCCTGGTTCAGAATTCGGAGACCCACCGCCTGGTGGTTCGGAGGAACGGGAAGGTCATCCGGGACATCCCGAGCTCGACGGGCAAGTCCGGTTACGCGACCTACTCCGGCATCAAAGTGATCATGACCAGGGAGCCTGGGCCGGTCGTGTTCGACGCGGCAACCCTGGGGATACAGAAGGACGATCCGGAGTACTACCGCCTGCTCGTCTACAACGCGATGCGTGTCACCGATTCTGGGGAGTTCATCCATTCGGCCCCGTGGTCTGTGGGATCCCAGGGCTACGCGAACGTCAGCCACGGCTGCACGAACGTCAGTCCCGAGAATGCGGCATGGCTCGTTAGCGTCCTGCGCGTAGGTGACGTGGTGATCTTCAAGAACACTGGCGGAAGCGAAGTCGCCCCAGGAAACGGCATCACAGTCTGGAACGAGTCCTGGGACGAGTGGAAGGCTGGCAGCGCCCTGCAGTAGCTCGAGTCGTGCCCGTTAGCATTCGGATATGGCAGATCGACCGGCCGGGGAACTGAAAGCGCTTGTGTACTCAGACGATGCTCATCGTCGGCGGGGGATGATCGACCTACTCGGCCCCTACCCATCTACGGATCTGGCGCGGGTTGAGTACGTGGAGTGCGCCAGTGAGCCCGCCGCGATTCGCCTGGTCGACTCCGGGGCATTCGATCTTGTGATTCTCGACGGCGACGCGGTGCCAGCCGGTGGAATGGGAATCTGCCGCCAGATCAAGGACGAGGTTGATCCTTGCCCGCCCGTCCTGCTCGTCGTGGGCAGACCGGCGGACGCTTGGTTGGCGACATGGTCCCAGGCGGAAGCAGTCGCGCCGTGGCCGCTTGATCCGCTGGAATTCCCCAACACGGTGGCCACGCTCCTGCGGAGACGTGTCGCGTCTCCGGTCCAGGCCTAGCGGGCTAGTTGTGACCGAGACCGAGATGTCCTGGTCGGCGCTGCTGACCGACCTTCTAGCGGGTTCGGACACCGCCGGTGAGCGCGCGCGGTGGGCCATGGAGTCGGTAATGACGGGGGAGGCGACTGCCGCACAGATCGCGGCATTCCTCGTGGCATTGCGGGCGAAGGGGCCAAGTGGCGCCGAGGTTTCCGATTTCGTGGATGTCATGCTCCAGCACGCGGTTCCGGTGACGGTGCCTGGCCTGGTTGTGGACACCTGCGGGACCGGCGGCGATCAGTCTGGCTCCGTGAACATCTCCACGATGGCCGCAGTGGTTGTCGCGGCGACCGGGATCCCGGTGGTGAAGCACGGAAACCGCGCCGCGTCATCGAGGTCGGGGTCCGCCGACGTTCTAGAAGCGCTTGGTGTGGCCATTTCCCTGCGACCAGACCAGATCGCGCAGTGCTTGGCGGAAGTGAACATCGCGTTCTGCTTCGCGCCGGTTTTCCACCCAGCGATGCGGCACGCCGGTCCGGTACGCCGGGAACTGGGAATCCCGACTGTGTTCAACATCCTTGGCCCGCTGGCGAATCCGGCGCGGCCCGCGGCCCAAGTCGTCGGAGTCGCCGATCCATCCATGGCTCCCGTCGTCGCGCGCGCGCTGGCTGACAGGGGAACCTCGGCCCTCGTCGTCCGGGGTGAAGACGGCATGGACGAGATCACGACCGTTGCCCCCACGCGGGTATGGGACGCTCGCGGCGGTTCGGTTACCGAGACCGTTGTTGACACCCGCGCCCTTGGGATTGGCAGGGCGGATCCGGAATCTCTAGCTGGAGGTGGCGCGGCTGAGAACGCGGAGTTGGCGCGCGCTGCCCTCGCGGGGCGGCCAAGGTCGGAAGTGCTGCCAATCCGGGACGCGGTCGCGATCAACGCCGCCGCTGCCGTAGTTGTTGCGGAGTCGGCCAGTGGAGCCGCCGTTGCTCCGGTCGGTCTGATAGCGGAACTTGCCCGAGCTCTCGATCGAGTCCGCCATGCCCTTGACAACGGTGCGGCGGAAAGTCAGCTCAACAGGTGGGTGGAAGTGTCCAAGTCGCTGGCCGAGGGATCAGACGGGCCGTAACCGGGACACCAGGGCCTGGGGGACCGGAGACGCCGCACCTCTCGGGGGCTCGCTGTCGGGGTACTCGATGAGCTGGGGACGGCCGAGCTTGGCGAGGTCCCGGCCCGCACCTCCGACAGGCAAAGCCAGAACCCCATCGAGCCGCACCAAGCGGACGCCCTCGGAAGACAGCCAGCGCAGGACCAGCGCTGACTCCTCGGGCAGGTGCGGCGCTGATCCGATCCCAGGAGCCGCCACATACTGCGCCGTGGCGACGGTCGCTTCCACGACCGCCCGGGGATCCGCTCCGGCCTGGACACGGCTGGCGCCTGCGAGTCGACCATGGCGAATTACGTGCACTTCCCATTCCGAGCCGTCCAGCCGAGCGGCCACGACCTCCGGACAAGCAGTGATCATCGATTCCCTTTGTCGTCGGTCGATGCCGGTTAGCAATGCCCGCAGTCGCTCCCGCCAGGCAGCCGCCTCCTCGAACTCCTCTAGCTGGGCCAGCTGGCGCATTCGGTCCCGAATAGTGGTGGCGAGGGGTTCGGAGTCCGACAGCAGCGCCGAACGCGCGGACTGCGTGATTTCGGCGTACGGGGCGTCAGCGGCCGGATCGGAACAAGGCGCCAGGCATTGCTCGAGTTGCGCCGCGACACACGGCTGGGCGCGACGCGCTCGCGAGAGCCTGGTCAAGCATGAACGAAGCGGAACAGCTTCGAGCAGAGCCTCGCTCGCGGCTTGAGCGGATCGCCTGGACGAGAAGGGTCCGGCACAGGCGCTCTGGGGGTCGGCGACAGAGGGCACCTTGCTCACAATGGACACCCGCGGGAACGGCTCATCGGTGAGCTTGAGCCACACGGCCCTCTCCGGGTTCCTGGAGCGGCGGTTGTAGACCGGGCGGCGTTCAGCTATGAGCCGAACCTCGCGAACTTCGGCTTCGAGTGAAGTGGCGCAGGGGATGGCCGTTACCTTCGCCGCGACCTGGATCATCTCCGCCATTCGCTTGCGCCGCTCAGAGGCTGTGAAGTAGGTGCGCACTCGCTTCCGGATGCACTTCGACTTGCCGACGTATAGGGCGTTGCCACGCCGGTCCTCGAAGATGTAGACGCCGGGCAGTTCCGGTAGTCCATCGGCCAGCGTCCGCTTGCGCACCTGGGCCTTGGTCACCGGGGAACACAGCTGCAGTAAGTCGTCCAGATGATGCGCCCCGAGGCTGCCCGCGCGCTCCAGGAGCCCGTGCAGGACGTCGACAGTGGCCCTGGCGTCCGCGAGCGCTCGATGATTGGGATCGGTGCCGGCGCGGAAGTACGCGGCAAGCGTCGACAGGCGGTGGTCGCGGACGTCGTCCCGGGATAGCAGAGCCCTCGACAGTGTCATCGTGTCGACAACCTTGAAGTCCGGCCACCTCGCGCCAATCGCAGCACAGCCGACTTTGAGGAATCCTGTGTCGAATCTAGCGTTGTGGGCAACTAGCACGGAGCCGTCGGCGAACTCCAGCCAGGACGGCAACGCGGTCGTCAGCAGCGGAGCGGACGCGACAGCGGCCGTTGTGATACCCGTGAGCGCTGCGATGAACGGGGGGATGGCGACTTGTGGGTTGACCAGAGTGGAGAACTCGCCCAGCACAACCCCGCCGCAAGTCCGAACAGCCCCGATCTCGGTGATCCGGGATTGAGCGGGCGATCCGCCGGTTGTCTCAAGGTCTACGACCACGAAGTTCACATCGTGAAGCGGCAGGCCCAGATCGTCGAATGAGCTCTGGAACGCAGGGTGCGCACCCATCGTCGTGTTCGCTGTCACGCACGTGAATCTATGCCAGGCGTCCGACAACGCTTAGTCTTGTCGCGCGGCTGCGCCACGTCGAGCGACCGCGTCGAGATGGGGAGCTGAAGTGGAACTGTCAATTCCGTCCGAGGGCAGCAGCTGGCGCTGTGGCCAGTGCGGCAATCTCACGCGCTTCGACGTGACGCGATCCCGAACCGTGACCGAGTACTGGCACTTCACACTCGCCGGAGATCGGGACATCAGCGAACTGGTAGTCAGGTCAGAAGCTGTGCAGGACGTTCGGTGCCGTTGGTGTGGCTCATCCGACAGCATCGAAGTTGTCGCGCGACCAGAGGCCGAAGGCACCGTGCCCGCGCAGCCTTAGGAATGCAGCCCTAGGAATAGAGTTCGACAATCGCCCCTGCGAACTCTTCGAGAACCACATTGCGCTTCAGCTTCAGCGATGGGGTGAGCTGACCGCCTTCTTCGGTCCAATCCACGGGTAGAACGGTGAACTTCTTGATCGCCTCTGCTTTGGAGACGGCCTTGTTCGCGTCATCTACGGCTTCTTGGATCGCGTCTTGGATCTCCTTGTCGCCGACCAGGTCGTTGGCTGGGGTGTCGGCGGGCTTGCCGCGTTGCTCCAGCCAGGCAGGCAACGACTCCGCGTCCAGAGTCACCAGACAGGCGATGAACGGTTGCGCATCGCCGACGACCATGCACTGGCTGACCAGCGAGTGGGCTCGTAGGCGGTCCTCGAGTACCGCCGGAGCGACATTCTTGCCGCCAGCGGTGACGATGAGTTCCTTCTTGCGGCCAGTGATCCTGACGAAGCCCTCATCGTCAATGGTTCCGATGTCGCCCGAGTGGAACCAGCCATCCTTGTCCATGGCCTCGGAAGTCGCCGCTTCGTTGTTCCAGTAGTCCAGGAATATCTGCGGTCCCGCTAGAAGGACCTCGCCGTCGTCAGCGATGCGAGCAGATGAACCGGGAAGGGGTTTGCCGACCGTTCCAGGCTTGACCTGATCGGGCCTGTTCACAGTTGACGCGCCCGTTGTCTCGGTCAACCCGTATCCCTCGAGCACCGTGACGCCCAGCCCGCGGAAGAAGTGTCCGAGCCGCTCTCCGAGGGGCGCCCCACCGGACACGGCGTAGGTCACCTGACCGCCCAACGCGGCGCGCAACTTGCCATAGACGAGCTTGTCGAAGAGGGCGTGCTTCAGCTTCAGGACGAGCCCTGGGCCGCCTGTGTCCATGGCCCGGCTGTAGTCGATCGCGGTACTTGCCGCGGCGTCGAAGATGCCAGCTTTCCCGCCAGCCTCAGCCTTCTGCTGGGCCATGTTGTAGACCTTCTCGAACACTCGCGGCACCGACAGCAAGAAGGTGGGATGGAACGTGCCCAGGCTTTGCACGAGGTTCTTGATGTCGGAGGTGTGACCCAAGCTCACTTGGCTGCGGACGCAGCCAAGTTGGATGAGCAGCCCGAACACATGCGCCAGCGGCAGGAACAGCAGTGTTGAGGACTCCTTCGTGAAGACACCCGGAAGACCATTGACGACAGCGTCAATCTCGAACATGAAGTTGCTGTGGCTTAGGGCGCAGCCTTTTGGACGCCCCGTGGTGCCCGATGTGTAGATGATCGTGGCGACGCTGTCCGGCTGCAGGCTCGAGCGCCTTGCCTCCAGGTCTTCATCCGATACCTCAACGCCGGACTGAGTCAGATCGTCCAGCGCGCCGTCGTCGATCATCCACACGCGCGTGACGCTTGGAAGGCCAGCGGAAACCTGATCGAACACCTCGCGGTGTCGGTCAGTCTCCAGGAACACTCCGACCGCCCCGGAGTCCGACAGGATCCACTCCACTTGCTCCGCGCTTGAGGTGTCGTAGATGGGCACCATGACCGCACCGGCGAACCAAAGGGCGTAGTTGGCCAAAGTCCACTCATATCGAGTTTTGGACATGATGCAAACCCGGTCCCCGGGCTGAACCCCGCTGGCGATGATCCCCTTGGCCAGGGCGCGAATCTCATCGGCGAACTGGCGCATGGGCATTCCGCGCCAAGACCCGGAAATCAGCCGCATGATCGCCGGATGATCGGGTGCGTCGCGTTCGTTCTCGAGGATGTGAATCGTGAGATTGCCCGTGGTGGGCGCCTTGACGATCGCAGATTCTGAGTATTCGCGCATTGGTTCCCCACAATTGACTCGGAGTCTTTGCTGGACCCTAGGCCAGACTCCGCGGGCGGTGTCAACTGGGGTGAGCGATCCGGACTGAGGCCGCGCTTCTGGTCGGCGTCCCGGCGTTAGGGCACTATGGGTAGGTGCCCGTTGTCGACCTGGTTGATGAAACATTCCTCGTGGTGTCACCCGCCCGGCTCGCCGCCGTCGTCCAAGAGAGGCGCCGGTGGGCGCAGTGGTGGCCCGAGTTGAGCCTGAGTGTCTTCATGGATCGTGGAGTCAAGGGGATTCGGTGGTCTGTTACTGGGGCGATGGTGGGCTCGGCGGAACTCTGGCTTGAGGAATTCGGAGATGGCGTGATCTTGCATTACTACTTGCGAGCTGACCCCGTGTCGCCTGGATCCGCTACCCAGCCACGAGTCCTGACCGATTCCCCACGAGGTCGGCGTGCTGCCGACCGCTTGCGGCGCCGCGAGGCGCTGCGCTGGAAGCGAACCGTCTGGGCACTCAAGGCCGAGATGGAAGGTGAACGCCAGCCCGGCGACGGAGGATGGCGGTAGTCCGTCGTGCGTAACACGTCAAGATGCCCAGAGTGTGGCGCGATCGTGCCTATCGGCGCCCAGTGGTGCCCCAGGTGTCTTGAGAAGTTGGGGTCGTCCGCCGACCCGACGACCCTGGATTCCGCGCCGGACGCCGTGCGGGAGCCCGCACCTGCGGATGACTCCGCAGCGAACTTGGCCGAGATGGTGGCACTCCTGGCGGCCCACGAGTCGGAGGCGCCGACACGACTGCGTCGCGCCATGTCGAGAACGCCCGTGCGCGTCGCGGTCATGCTCGTGGGGACTTTGGCAGTCGCACTGCTGGCCGTGGGTCTGGGAGTCTTGGTCCTGTGGCTGGTGGAGCGGTAGTGCTCATCCGCGCGATCAGCGACGTGCACGCACGGACCGAGGGATTGGCGCAGTCCGCCGACGGCGCCGACGTGTTCATCTGTCTTGGCGACCTGATCTTGTTCCTGGACTACGAGGATCCAGCCATCGGAGTCTTCGCGGGTCTCTTCGGGGAGGTCAATGCGCGCCGGTACATCGATCTGAGGACACGGCGCAAGTACGACGAGGCGAGGTCGTTCAGCCGCGACCTGTGGGGAGCCGTCGGCGGGGACATCTGGCGGACGATCAACGAACGCGTCGGACAGCAATACGCGGAGACGTTCGCGGCCATGCCCGCGGGGTTCCTCACCTACGGCAACGTGGACCTGCCCGTGCTCTGGCCGACCTACGCCAGGGCGGACCATGAGATCGTGGACGGAGAGGCAGTTGACGTGGGGGGTTTGCGCGTCGGGTTCGTCGGCGGTGGGCTGCGATCCGCCATGCGTACGCCTTTCGAGCTGGACCCCGAGGAGTTCGACGCCAAGGTCGCCAAGCTCGGCCCTGTGGATGTGCTGTGCTCTCACATTCCGCCCGACTTCCCGGACTGCACGTATGACGTTGTGGCGAGGCGCTTCGAACGCGGGAGCCAGGCTCTGTTGCGGTACATACGGGACGTCCAGCCACGGTACGCGCTGCACGGTCACGTCCATCAGCCCCTCGTGCCCAGGGTGACGATCGGGCGGACGCAGGTCGTCAACGTTGGCCACTTCCGCAGCAGCGGCAAGGCGTTCGAAGTCCGGCTGTGAGCCGTGCTCGCGATTCGAGACCCCATGTAGCCTGCGAGCATGCCGGAGCACACCTGGGCGCAGACCGAGATCGCCGCGCCGCCCGCCGCGATCATGGCGGTCATCGCGGATCTTCCTAGCTACCCTCAGTGGTGTACGGGAATAGGATCGGCCGAGGTTCTGACTACCTTCCGGAACGGTCGTCCGCGCACTGTGAGGGTTGTTCTTGACGCCCCACCCGTAGTGGAAACACACGAATACGAATACGAGTGGAGACCGCGCGAGGTAAGTTGGCACCTCACACAAGGCGGCATCGTTTCTTCCATGCATGGGCGGTATACGTGCCTGAAGCGGAGCAAAGGCATCACCCAGGTGACATACGAACTGACCATGACGCTTGACATGCCTCTGATCGGTACCCTGCGCCGCCGGGCCGAACGCCACATCGTCGGGACCGCCCTGCGCGGGTTGAAAGAGCGCGTCGAGTCCCGACCATGACTGGCGGCAGTGGTGATGTCTCACCGGGCGTTAGCGCGCGGGTTGTTCTGTTCACCGGCAAAGGGGGAGTGGGCAAGACAACACTTTCGGCCGCGACCGCTGTCGCAGCCGCTGATCGCGGTCTGCGCACCCTTGTCATGTCGACCGATCCGGCCCACTCGCTCGCGGACGTCTTCGGCCTAGCGATCCCGGCTGGGCGCCCGGTGGCCGTGGCCGAGAACCTCGAAGTGTCGCACTTGGACTCGCGGGCACTGCTGGAGCGTTCGTGGCATTCGGTGCAGGAGTACTTGCTGAGTGTCCTGTCCAGCGCGGGTCTGGATTCTGTGGCAGCCGAGGAACTCACAGTCTTGCCCGGGGCGGAGGAAGTTCTCGCACTACTAGAGGTTCGGGAACAGGTTCGGTCAAACCGTTATGACCTAGTCGCACTGGACTGCGCTCCGACCGCTGAAACGCTGCGGCTGCTAGCTCTGCCGGAGGCCCTGGATTGGTTCATGAGCAGGATCTGGCCAGTAGAGCGCCGCGTGGTCACAGCGCTGCGGGTTCCGCTGTCCCGCGCGGCCGGGGTGCCTATGCCGAACACCTCGGTGATGGACGCCATCGAGCGGTTGCACGCGGACTTGGCCGACGTCCGCAAGGTCCTGACATCTCCTGGGTCTTCGGTACGGCTCGTCTTCACGCCTGACGCGGTCGTTCTCGCCGAGGCCAGGCGCACCTTGACGTCGCTGTCGCTGTATGGATACCGGGTGGATGCCGCGATCGCCAACCGGGTGTTCCCGCCAGGCGGCGACGAGTGGCGCAACGGTTGGGCGCGCGCCCAAGCCGCCCGGCTCCAGCAGGCTGAAGTAGACATGGCCCCGTTGCCTGTGCTGGTGGGCTCATACCTAGTTGGCGAGCCCGTCGGACTCGAAGCCCTGAGGAACTTGGCGGAGGCGATCTACCCTGGCGGCGATCCCCTGGGACTGCCGAGCGTTGAGTCTCCGATGAGCCTTGAGCGGCTTGGGCAGCAGGTTGTGCTCGTGCTTCGACTACCGCTGGCCACGCGCGGTGACGTTGACATCGCTGAACGTGGCAACGAGGTGATCGTGACTGTAGGGTCTTACCGTCGCGTAATCGCGTTGCCGGGAGCCTTGCACAGGTACCGAGTTGTCGGAGCGGGACTGTCGCGCGGTGTGTTGAGAGTGAGATTTCTACCACGAGATGGCGGGGGTGGGAAGTGACGGACCATCCGGGCGGCGAGGGGTCAGAACGCGCGCGGGATCAGGCCCAAGGCACGGCCGCGGAAGAGGCAGCGAAGCTGTTCGTCGCTGTTCGGGACCGTCTCATGGCAGACCCGACGGCAGCACGGCTGGGCTCCACAGCGGCGGAATGGCTAGCAGCGTTCGGATCTCCTGGGAATGACATCGCGCGCGATGCCGCAGACGAATGCTGCCGCTGCCCCGTATGCATCGCGCTAGCCAAGGCCAGATCCACCAGCCCCGAGACCGTTGAAGCTCTGACCGCCGCGGCGATCCAATTCGCCGAAGCTGTGCGCCAGGCGTTCGCGCCCCCAAGCACGGAGGCGGAGGTCCGCCATGTTCCCTTAGATGACGAGTGGCTCACGGACGAATCGAACGGGTCTGGGGACGGTCCAGGAATCTGATCGGTGTGGCTTCATGGCGGGACACCCATCTGACAAGTCACTAGCCTTCCGTTGAGGGAAACCGGAAGGACGTGTGAATAATGCTGACTGCTGGCGTCGATATTGGTGGTACGAAGATCGCGGTAGGCGTGGTCAACACTGAGGGAGAGATCGTCGCCTCGTCCAGGAAGGCGACTCCGGTCCGCGACCCCGATGGCGTTATGGACGTCATAGTCGAACTAGTGGCGGAGCTCCAAGAGTCCCACGACCTGGAAGCGGTCGGTGTCGGTTGCGCCGGGCTCGTGGACGCGACCCGGTCCAAGGTGATTTTCGCGCCCAATCTCGGTTGGGTTGATGAGCCCCTGAGGATCAGGATCGAGCGGGCGCTCGGCCTGCCGACGGTGGTTGAGAACGACGCCAACGCTGCCGCATGGGGGGAGTTCCGCTTCGGAGCTGGCCGGGGTGCGAACGACCTCGTGATGGTGACCGTGGGGACAGGCATCGGGGGCGGCGTGATACTCGGCGGGAAGCTCCAGCGAGGCGCGAGCGGCGTCAGCGGGGAATTCGGCCACCTGCGGCTGGTTCCGGACGGCAGGCTGTGTGGGTGCGGACGACATGGTTGCTGGGAGGCCTACGCCAGTGGAAACGCCCTAGTGCGCATTGCCCGCGAGTTGGCGCTGGAGCGGCGCCCGGAGGCCGGAATCTTGATGTCGTTGGGCGACGGGACTCCTGAGGGAGTACAGGGTCCAGACATCACCGAGGCTGCCCGGCGCGGTGACCCGGTTGCGATCGAGGCATTCGAGGTTCTCGGGGGGTGGCTGTCTCGTGGACTGGTCGAGGTCTCCACTCTGCTAGACCCGGCAGCGTTCGTGATCGGTGGTGGGGTCGTGGAAGCCGGTGACCTGCTGCTTGAGCCGACGAAGCGCGAGTTCGCGCCTCAGCTGCTGGCGCGCTCCCAGCGACTCATGCCGGATATCATTCCCGCCGAGCTCGGGAACGCGGCCGGCATCGTCGGCGCCGCTGACCTGGCACGCGATCACGGCCCGACGCCTCACGTACTGATCTCGCCTAAGGCCGCGGCCGCGCGAGTTGAGGAAGCATCGAAGGCTCGGAAGGCCAAGGGCGGCGACTAGCTCCGGCTAGGTCGGAACTACAGGACCGCGCCGTCGTCCCAGCCGTCGTCCTGGCGTGGCCGGTCGGGCATGCGCGCGACCAAGGTCACGAAGCCGGCGATGAACAGGGCCATGCCCATGGGAGCCAGCATCACCGGCAGCGGGAGAAGCGACGGGAGCAACAGGACCCCAGGACCGGCCACGACTGCCGTCCACGCGAAGCGTGAGACCCCGTCGCGAGGCTTAGGCAAGGGCGGCGGGGTCTGTGGAACGAAGTCATCGGCCAGCTCATGAAGTTCGGGCGAGACGGGATCGTCCGCAGCGCCCGGGGGCTCATCGGGTCTCCCGGAGCGCACCAATCGCTGCGACAAATGGAACGCGTGGTCCGTCCCCTCGAGGACATGAGGCAGAACCAGGCGAATCACAGCGCGTGCCCGTTCCTCATCGGCGGTGTCGACCAGCACCGTGACTTGTCCCGGCGCCGATTCGGCCACCAGGAACGTGATGTCCGCGTCCGTTAGGAGCTGCCCCACATGCGCTATCAGTTCCGGAGGCAGCGTGCACAGAGGCGTCGAGTCAGTCACAAGACTGGCTCAGGCTGTCACTTCTTGGATGAACGCGAGGCTCTCGGAGAAGATCAGCTCCGCGTCGTTGTCCAGGGTGGCGACGTGGTAGCTGTTCTCCAGAAAAAGCTGCCGCCGGTTGGCGCTTGGCACGTGCTGCATGATCCATCCGGAATTCTCGTTCTCAACCACGTGATCGTCGCGACTTGTGAAGACCAGGATTGGCTGATTCACCGAGCCTATGTCTTTCATGGTCGTGGACCAAAGCTGAGACATGGAGTAGGCCGCCTGGAGCGGAATCCGGTCGTATGCCCCCTCATCCTGATTTGGCTTCTTGATGTCATTCGAGATACCCGGGAAGGCCGGAACGATGTGACGCAGGTACGGCAACAGGTGGCGATCCATGCGCAGGGTGAACAGCGCCGGATTGATCAGCACGAGGCCGGCGACCTGGTCGCCGCGCTCTTCGGCGAGGCGCAGCGCAAGTGCGCCGCCCATCGACATGCCCATGATGAACACCTGATCGCACTTGGACCGCAGCTCGTCGAAAGCGCGTGAAGTTTCGGCGTACCAGTCGGTCCAGCGCGTCTTGTTCATCTCCTGCCAGGTCGTGCCGTGCCCTGGGAGCCGGGGGACGGAGACTGAGTAGCCATTCTTGGCGAGGAACTTCGCCCAGGGCTTCATGGATTTCGGTGAGCCGGTGAAGCCATGCTGCAACACGACTCCGACTGGTCCCTTGATGCTCTGGTACGGCTCGGCTCCTGGGATCAGCGACATCTGCCCTCCTGAAAGATCGCGGGGCGTACGCTTGGCCCCGCTCCCGGCTAGGCAACCATGGTCGCACGCGGCGTGGGAGGATTCGGAGGAAACCCGACTGGAGGTCGTTGGCAAGTGCTGTACTACTTCCTCAAGCATTTCGTTCTGGGCCCCTGGCTGAAGCTGCTCTTCCGCCCGTGGCTTGAAGGCGGCGACAACGTCCCCAGGGAGGGGGCGGCTGTCCTGATCAGCAACCACTTGTCCTTCTCCGACTCCATCTTCCTGCCGCTGGTGCTCGGAAGACGGGTCACATTCTTGGCGAAGAGCGACTACTTCACGACCAGGGGGATCAAGGGCTTGCTCATGCGCATGTTCTTCGCGGGCACGGGCCAGGTACCCATAGACCGCTCCGGTGGGCAGGCCTCGGAAGCGGCTCTGAACACCGGATTGCGGATTCTTCGGGAAGGTCACCTCCTGGCTTTCTATCCGGAAGGGACCAGGTCGCTGGACGGCACCTTGTTCCGAGGACGCACCGGAGCGGCGAGGGTTGCTCTCCATGCCCAGGTCCCGGTCATACCAGTCGGGATGATCGCGACTTATGAAGCCCAGCCGACCGGCAGGATCCTCCCGAAGCTGCGCCGCGTTGGCGTGCGGATCGGAAAGCCTTTGGACTTCTCTCGCTACTACGGAATGGAGAGCGACCGCTTCATCCTGAGGTCGGTGACCGACGAGATGATGTACGAGATGATCCAGCTGACCGGGCAGCGCTACGAAGACATGTACGCCACGGACGCGAAGGATGCGGCACGGGCCAGGGAGCAGGTCCCAGCAGATGAGCCGCGCGGCCCCGGCGAGGGTGGCGGGGGCGCCGCAGAGGACGAGCGTGACCAGGGCGGCTCGTCCGCTAGCGGGAGTTGACCGGTCCGAAGATCGCTGGGTCGGCGCCGACCTGTTCTGGACCGTACCCTTGTGTGGTGACCTCGCCCGACATCGAATGGCCGGACCTTCCGGTCGCTCAGCAGATCCCGTGGGTGGATGAACCCGCCGTAGCGCACGTCGCTGCGATTCTTCGCGGAGTGCCCGCGCTGGTCCAGTCGGCGGAGTGCGATCTGCTCACGCAGAGGTTGGCTGCGGCTGAGAGGGGCGAGGCGTTCGTCCTGATGGCAGGGGACTGCGCGGAAACCTTTGACGCGAACACGATCACCTCGATTAGAGCGCGGTTGAGGACAGTCCTCCAGATGGCCGTCGTGCTCACCTATGGCGCTTCGCTGCCCGTGGTGAAGATCGGTCGGATGGCCGGCCAGTACTTCAAGCCGCGCAGCAGGCCGACGGAGCGGCGGGACGGTGTGGAGCTGGCCTCGTACTTCGGAGACGCCGTCAACGGGCTGGAGTTCAGCGCCGGTGCCCGGACTCCCGACCCGGATCGTATGTTGCGGGCCTACCGGGCCAGCAACGCTGTGATGAATCTCGTGAGGTCCTTCACGCAGGATGGCAGCGCTGACCTGCGCCAGGTGCACACCTGGAACCGTGACTTCGTCAGAGAGTCGCCCGCCGGGCGGCGGTACGAGGAGCTGGCTGCCGGTATCGACCGCGCGCTCGCGTTCATGAGCGCCTGTGGAGCGGATCCAGAGGAGCTGCGCGGGGTCGAGTTCTTCGTGGGACACGAGGCGCTCTCGCTGGACTACGAGCGGTCTCTGGTGCGGTTCGACCCTGTCTCCCGGCGCCACTTCGGGTCGTCAGGCCACTTCCTGTGGGTTGGGGAACGCACCCGCCAGCTCGACGGTGCGCACGTCGATTTCGCGGCGACCGTGAACAACCCGATCGGGGTCAAAGTCGGTCCGAGTGCCCACCCCGATGACGTTCTCGGCCTGATCGAGCGCCTGGACCCGCACCGGATACCGGGCAGGTTGACGATCATCTCCAGGATGGGAGCCGCCAACATTCGCGGTGTGCTTCCAGACATCGTCGAGAAGGTCATCGCCGCGCAGCACCCGGTCGTGTGGATTTGCGACCCGATGCACGGCAACACCCGGGAGTCGGATTCCGGGTACAAGACGAGGTCCTTCGACGACGTTGTCACGGAGGTCAAGGAGTTCTTCGCGGTCCACCGGTCCTTGGGGACGCATCCGGGTGGGCTGCATGTCGAGCTGACCGGGGATGACGTGACCGAATGCGTCGGGGGCACCGAGGGTGTCGCCGAGGCGGACCTATCGGACCGATACGAGACCGCGTGCGATCCGAGATTGAACCGGGAGCAGTCGTTGGAGCTCGCGTTCTTGGTTGCCGGGATGCTGAGCGAGCGGACGATCTGACTGGCCGCCCGATCAGGTCCTGTAGGAGCGGAGGGGTCGTCTTGTTCGCGTCGATGGATTCACGTGTTGGGGCATAGATTGGTCGGACTACCGATCCGAACCCGAAGACCACGCTTCGTTGCGTAGAGCCCGCAATGCGGCAACTTCTGCGCTGGTGTGCGCTGAGCCGACGTGTTCGATTCTGCGTGAACCTCGACGCGAAGAGCGCACAATCTGCACCGCCGTAGCCCCCCGAGGAAGTCTTCACGGTGCGGATGTATGCCAAACCTCACGCTACGAAGCTCGGCTAGTGCGCACACCACAGGCCTCCTGCAGCAAGACCCCTAGTCAGAGGCCCCTCCCAGGCCCCAACCCAGAATCATGAGCCGAGTCGGGTGTCCGAATCGGCTGCCGCGGCCTCGCAGGCGGACGTCATCGCGCCGAAGAGTCCGTGCACGACCGTTGTGGCACCTTCCGGGGAGTCCGACAATGTGAACAGACGGTCGCTGCTCCATCGCTCATCGGCCTTGAGGGCAGTCTTCGTCAGTCTCGCCGAAAGGTGGCCTTGCCGGGTTGATCACAACTACCATGACGCTATGCGCCAGCCAGACTCTGACGACGAGGATTCCGAGAAGATCCAGGTCAAGGGCGTCTCACCGCTCATGATCTTTTACGGCTTTGTGCCATATATCATCATGTCGCTGTTCTCGGCCCCCGGCACGTTCTTGTTGGTCACCTCGATCTCGGTTCTGATGTCGGCATCATGGATGATTCTCGGGTTAGTGCGAGGCCGAGGCCTGCATCAGCTCAGCACGGTGGGCACAATCTTGTTTGGGGCAATGCTCGTTTTGGCATTTGTCGACCCCCACCTGGATACGTGGCTTCGGAACTGGTCGGGATCAGTCGCCGAGATTGCGCTGGTTCTGACCGCGTTCATTGGGATAGCTGTGAAGCGCCCGTTCACCTTGTACTATGCCAGGCTCAGCGTTGACCGGATTCAGTGGGAGCACAACCCCAAATTCCGAGCAGGTGTTGTCAGGGTCAGCCAGACGATCACAGCAGTGTGGGGGCTGTCGTTTGTGATTGGCGTGATCTGCGATTTCTTGCCAAGTCCGATGAACAACAACATAGTCTTTACGTGGATAATCCCTCTAGCGGCTTTGTTCGGGGCTATAAGGTTCACGCTGTGGTATCCCGAATACCACCGAAGCAGAAGACTTGCCGCGCACCCGGAAATCGCTGAGAAGCACCGCATTATCGCTGAACGGGCCCGTTCGGCATCAACCGACGAAACTGATGACTCGGGCTAAGTATGTCGCACGGTGGTATTACTGACCGCCAGAACTCGCACCAGTGAACTTGTCAGGTGGGTGGCGGGCTCTTGTTCGACCTATCTCGAAGATGACGACATCACCCGGATTTGGGTGCTCGATCCGGCTCAGCGGCACCGCCGCAGCCCGCAATGCGGCAACTTCTTCGCTGGTGTGCGCTGAGCCGACGTGTTCGATTCCGCGTGAACCTCTACGCGAAGAGCGCACAATCTGCACCGCCGTAGCCCCCGAGGAAGTCTTCACGGTGCGGATGTGTGCCAAACCGCACCCTACGAAGCTCGGCTAGTGCGCAAACCACAGCCCTCCAGCAGCAAAACCCCTAGTCAGAGGCCCCTCTACGCCCCAACCCAGAATCATGAGCCAAATCGGGGCGACCCGATGCACGGGAACACGCGGGAGTCGAATTCCGGATACAAGACGAGGTCCTTCGATGACGTCGTCACGGAGGGCAAGGAGTTCTTCGCGCTCCACCGGTCTTTGGGGACGCACCCCGGTGGGCTGCACGTGGAGCTAACCGGGGATGACGTGACCGAATGCGTCGGGGGCACCGAGGGTGTCGCCGATGCGGACCCGTCGGACCGTAATGAGACTGCGTGCGATCCTAGATTGAACCGGGAGCAGTCGTTGGAGCTCGCGTTCTTGGTTGCAGGGATGCTGAGCGAGAGCACGATCTGACTGGCCGCCCGATCAGGTCCTTTAGGAGCGGAGGGGTGGTGATCGTGCTCGTTCAAGTGATGCAGTTCGCGACGCCCTTCGGGTGGCCGCTGTCCGTGGCCGTGGTAGACGGATCGGTCGTATCGTCGGGGTTCGTGCGCATTGGCAACCTGCCGATTCCGCCTGGAGCAGGAGATGTTGTCAGGGTCGTCGACACGGGCGTTGCCGCGTGCGTGAGGGACTGGCTAGGTGGCGAGCCGGACGCGCTGTCGCGGGTTCCGGTGTCGCAACCTGGGTCGCCGTTCCGCCAGGCGGTCTGGGATCAGATGCGCTCGATTCCCGGTGGATCCACGTCGACCTACGGGCAGATCGCGGCAATGGCTGGCCATGCGAGGGCGGCCCGCGCCGTCGGAGCCGCGTGTGCGAGCAATCGAGTCGCCCCGTTCGTTCCCTGCCACCGGGTCGTGCCGTCGGCTGGCGGTATCGGGCGGTACGCCTATGGCAGCGCCCTGAAGTCAGCGCTGCTGGAGTTCGAGGCGGGGTAGGCCGTCGATTCCGCAGAGGGGGCTTGTGCGCGCGAACTTCGACTTTGCCGGTGATGAAGTCCCAGCACATCGCCAGCTGCAAGACTGTCAACGACCCACCGGGCCTGAACACATAGAAAACGGGCGCCGCGACGGCGATCGCCACTCCAATCACCACCAAGCGTCTGCGCGTGTAGGGGCCGTTGCCGACAAGTTCCCGGCAACGCTTACCACCTCGCGAACTCAACGTCCGGTCGGAGAACGGGCCCTGATGCGACGGGGAGTTCAACGGTTTCAAGCACCAGCCGAATCAGCTCGGTTCATCTCGTCCCTGCGAGATCGCGGAGCTTGGCAGGCTCGCCGGATCGTCTCGCATGCGAGCTGAACACGCAACCAAGTAAGCCAGAGCGGCTATGCCCCAAAGTACGTAGCTGTTGGCGACGAGTGACTCCGCCAAGGAGTGTCCGTACTCCAGGTCGTTCCCGTTTGGTACGAGGAACAGAGCGTGTGACAGCAGGATTACGAGACCAGACCCAAGCACCAGCCGTGCCCCGATTCCCCGGTCCCACCACGAGTACAGCAACACCAGCGCGGGAACGGACCAAACCCAGTGGTGTGACCACGAGATCGGGGAGACGAGAAGCATCGCAAGCGCCGTGGCAGAAAGGGCGAGCAGTTTCTGAGTCGTCCAGGCTCGTCGCGAAGCCCACATAGCTGCCACAACTACGAGTGCTGAGGCGCTGAGCCACAGCCATCGGTTACCGCCAGGACCGAGCAGTCGCCACAGAAGTCCGTTCAGCGACTGGTTTGACACGTATGCGACGCCCCCGACACGCGAGTCTTGCCAAAGCACAGCAGTCCAGAACTCCCGCGCTTGGTCGAATTGAACCAGTGCGCCAATCGCCATAGTCGCTATCAGAGCCCCGACTCCAATTGCGAAACGGCGGAATGCACCCACCGCCAGGTACATAAGCAGGAAGATTCCGGGGGTCAGCTTGATCCCCGCAGCAAGGCCGGTCAGAATACCCCCACTGCGCCGCGCCGTTCGACCTGAACCCAGCACGTCCTCCACCACGAGCCACAGCAGGATCGTGTTGACTTGCCCGAAGTCCAGCGTTCCCGTAGTAGGTTCAGCGATCAGCGCAAGGGCTGTCACGACAGCCCAGACCGCCACGAGAGAGGTTCGCCTTCGATCCCCGGCTGACGACCGGGTCGCTCCGACGATGAGCCACGTGCTTCTGAACAGGGCGCCAATCGCAGCCCAAACCACGATGAGCGAGGCCACGGGGCCTGGCACCACGGCAAGCGGGACAAACAGCACCGCAGCGAACGGCGTGTAGGTGAACGGCAGCCAGGTGCCGCCCATCTGGCCCGAGTAGAGCGGAACTCCCTCCACCAGCTTCTGACCGCCGACCCTGTAGACATCCAAGTCGATCAGGCCAGGTTTCATCAGCAGAAGAACGCCGACAGCTGCAAGTAGGGACCCTCCGCACCAAGACAGGATGCCGACTGCTGTTCGGTGGCCGAGCCGGTCTGCGGCTTCGTTAACGGCCATTAGCGTCTTGCTCGTCTTCGGAGCGCAATCCATGCCGACTGGCCCGGCCTCCGGACCGGCGTGCCGTCACGCCCGTAACTCCAGGTCGATGCCGAACGCCGGTTTGATGACCTGTCCTTGGCCGATGTGGCGCGGAGCACGGCACAGGCGAGCGAACCGCCGCCTCAGCTTCGACTGGCTGTCCTGCTGACTCTTGCGGGTCGCTTCCCCCCGGGGCGGGACTCCGCATTCGCCCCAAGGCCTGCGACAAATCCCCATCATGCTTCACGAGACTGCCAGCAGTGACACCCCCGGCGCCGGATTTCACGTGGCGTGTTTCGGGCGAGACCCGCCGATTCGGAGGGCAGGGCATCTCCGGCCAACGCGCCGGGCTCAACCGCCAGGACGCCGGGAGGCGGCGGGTGCCGACGTCAGATCCAATTTCCAATTCGGTTCACCTTCCTCACTGTATCGACAGGCAATTTTTGTCCGGCCCCTGCGTGTCACCCTTCCTTGAGACAGGTTCCCGCTAGTTTCTCTTTGCTGATCAAGGGCGGCAAGGACCCGGAAGAACATGTTGACCAAGACGTTTGAGGTGCCCGGTGGTGGCACTGTTGTCGTGCCAGATCCGATGTCGGTGGAACGCCCCGAGCGGCGTACGTACACTGCGGCTTACAAGGCCGCGATCCTGGTTGAGTAGGAGCAGCTGGACAAGGCCGGTAAGGGGGAGCTGCTACGCCGTGAGGGGCTGCATGGGTCGTTGATCTCGGCGTGGCGCCAGCAACGCGACCGCAGCGCTCCGGAGGCGTTGGCCAAGCCGACCGGACAGCCGGTCACTGCCCGGCAGCAACGGTTCGCGAGCCTGGTCGACGCGGTGTGGGAATCCTTCGCCGCTTCGTGGCCGACACCGTCGACGAGGTGTGGTGCGGGGATGTGACATTGATCCACACCGGTGACGGGCCGCTGTACATACTAGTTACTTGGAATCTGGTGACGGCCTGCCGTCCAATGGGACTGCGCCAGTCCATGGGGCGAGTCGGATGGGCACTGTGGACAACCTTCCCCTCCCCTGCTGTGCCGGCCGGGGACTCCCCCAGCGGCCAAGTCGCTCAACTCCACCCTGTGAGGATCGAGTTCGTCTACCGCAAGTTCTTCCCCACCCGTGCTGCGGCCCGTCAACGACCTGAGCCTGGATCGACCAGCTCTGCAACCACCGCCGCCGCCACTCCTTGTGTGGAAGAGTCAGCCCGATCACCTACGAACAGCAAGATCAACAAAGGACAGCCGCATGACGGACCCGTCTACACGGTTCGAGGGGATTGGCAGTGCACGCTAACCGAGCTGTCGGCATGCGGGATCATAGTTGCGTGCGCCCCCTTTCATTCCACGTGCGATCCGTGCTGGAGCGGACGGTGATCCGCACTAGCACGGTCCGTGACTTGTTGGCAACCGGAGCAGGGCTTGGGATTGGCGCCCTGGCGGTCATCGTCTGGGCGACTCGGTCCATTCAGCCTGGCATCGACCTCGCTGTATACCTTCGAGCCGGCGAAGCGGCACTGTCGGGGGAGGATCTATATTCCCCTGAGTTTGGCGCCGGATTACCCACGCCGCTGCCCTTCACCTACCCACCCATTGCGGCTATCGCGGCCGCTCCGCTCTCGTCCGCCCCGTTCTGGCTGGTATTCAGCGCGTGGACAATAGTCAGTGTCGGGGCACTGGCATGGTTAGTGCAAATCTCGTTCGGATCGTTCCTTGACCTGCGCAGGCACCATTGGTTCCTTCTTGGGCTGTGGGCTGGCCTGGTAACTCCAGTGGCGGATTCGCTTGCTTTGGGACAAGTGAGTGGGATTCTGGTGCCCCTGGTGTTCTTCGCTGCCCTTGGCGTGATCGCCCGGGGTAGAAGTGGCCCAACGGTAGGGGTGTTTACTGCCATCAAGCTAACGCCGGGCCTCTTCATCCTATGGTTCGCACTTCTAGGACGCTGGCGCGCTGTAGTTGTCAACTTGAGCTTGGTCGCCTTGCTCACGGGCCTCGGGCTAGCACTTCTGCCTTCCTCGACATGGGTGTACTTCTCGTCGGAAATCTGGGGGGTGCAGAGGGTGGGAAACCCGGCGTCCTACATGAATCAGAGTCTGAACGGTGCCCTTACGCGACTGGGAGCGCCACAAGTCATGTGGATGTTCGTGGCGGCTGTCGTGGCAATCCTGGGATTGACGGCAGCTACGGTGCTCGCCCGCAAGTATTGTGTGATCGGCGCCATCTCACTGGTCGGTCTCACATCTTTGTTGGTATCACCCATATCATGGCAGCACCACGCGATTTGGGCACTGCCAGCGACTGCGGTCTGCATCGGCTCCGCAAGTCGCTGGGCAAGGAGCATCGGATTTGCGGCAGCCTTCCTACTTCTGCTGAGACTGCCACTTCTTGGAACCTCGATAGAGATAGGTCTTCTCTCGACCCTAGCGCAGAGTGCTTATGTCGCGATCTACTTGGCTCTGTGCGCTGGCATTCTTCTGAGTGCCTCGAAGGTGGGCCGTCAGGAAATGTCCACGCAGACCGCCTGAACCCAACCCCACCTCTTGCGAGGATTGCTGTTAGGGAAACTGAAACTCGCGCACAACTTGGTCTCGCCAACATCCCTACGGGGATAGAACTTGAACTTCCGCACTTGGTCGGCCAGTTCGCCGCACGGAACCGTCGCAGAGTCTCCTGAGAATTTGTCACGTTCTGTCCACCAGCGAGCCTTGGTTTGGCAGCCAGCAAAATTCGGGAAGTCCGGTAGGACTGTTGGATGCACCGGATTGACGATGATCTTTCGGACTCGAGTCCCCTCGCCTAGCACTTTGATCCTCCCCCACCACTTGAACTTAGTGCCGTTCTTCCCGAAAGCGTATTGCGTCGTCCAGTTGTCGGCGTTGTTCAGGTCAGCTCCGGTCAGGTCGCAGTTGGACAGGTCGGCTGCGGGCTTCTTGGGGACATTCGTGCAGTCCCTGAGGGGTGGAGCCTGCGTGGTCTGCGGCGCACCCGCCTCACGTACCGGTTCGGTGTCGGTTTGCGGCGCGCACGCACCCAGTACCAACGTGACACACACCGTAAGCGTTGCGATTCCTGTTCGTTTGCTGCCCATGCTCATAGCATGGCTTGGCGTGGCTGCGGTTGCTCGCTGGCGGCCGGGTCCGCCGCAGATTCGTGACCGGGGTCAATCCCATGGAGCCATGTAGACGGATCCATCATGCGAGGGCTGGAAACAGTCAAGACCTGGTATGCGGAATGTTGGAGGGCGCGACGTGTAGGTAGTCGTAGCCGATGACCGTGCCATGCAGTTGATGTAAGGTTGGCCCTTCGGAGCCGCCCTGGGGGGGCTTCAAACCACCTCATGCTGCGCTGCCCCCGGCGTGTCGGGAGACTCCATTTCGTGAGGAGATGGGGTCATGTCAAGACCGAACAGGAATTCTCCGCCGGTGAATCGATCTGCCCGATCCGTGGGACAGCGTTTCAACGCATGCGGCGCCAGCGCTACCGCTCGGGCAACTGCCGGAAGACCGCGTCGTCCCGAACACGCGAGACGGTCCCGCGCCCGGTCGCACCAGTCCCGCCGACTGGGCAGCGAAAGGCCGTCACCGTCCGCGAATGCCCATCTTGTGGAGTCGGTACACGCACAGCGATGGTGCGATTGTTGCGCCAAACCCCGCTGTCGCGTCGGCTACGGCGGTGTGTGTCCGCACCGCGATGGGCCAGTAGCCATCTACGACCTGCTCGACACGACATGAAGACCACCTCCGGGAACGCCAGCCAAGCGACAACCCGCCGCGCCCATTCAAGAACTCGGCCTGAGCCAGACCGATCCATTGATCCAGACCAACGAATCCGCCGCAACGCCGACCGGGACCCAGCACCGAAAACCACCCGCGAACGCGACAAACCAGCAGCCCTGAACTACCCCACGTAACAAGGAGAGCGGGGCCACTTCAAGCTGGCATTCTCATTCGTTCCCTGCCAGCGTGTCGTGCCGTGGGCTGGCGGAATCGGGCGGTACGCCTACGGCAGCGCCCTGAAGTCAGCGCTGCTGGAGTTCGAGGCGGCGTAGGCCGTCGATGCTGGAGTGACTCGCTCAGCGGACGGACTTCGAGCGTAGTAGTATTACTACAGATGTCTTGGCGGAGGAGATGCGGTGACGACGACGATTCCCCAGCGGGAGCTGGACAACAACGCGGGCAAGATCCTGGACCGCGTGGAGCGGGAGCACGAGGACTTCGTTGTGACGCGCCACGGCAGACCGATGGCCAGGCTGATGCCGATCGAGGCTACGGACGAGGAGCGGTTGGCGCAGATGGAGCTCACCGGGCAGCTGACGCGTGCTGTTCCTCAGGGGAGTCTCGGCGAGATCGAACGGGTCGACTTGCCCGGTAGCTCGGAGGATTGGATCCGGCAGGACCGAGGCAAGGAGTGAAGGTCGTCTACGCCGACGCCAGCGCCCTAGTCAAGCTTCTGAAGCAGGAGGGGGGATCGGAAGCCGTTGCCGAATACGTCGAGGCGGTTCCTGTCAGCGGAGGACGGCTGGTCGCATCCGCTATCACAAGGGTGGAGCTGCACAGGGTGGCGATACGCAGGCTGGGGGACTCCTACGAACCCCGCAATGTGGAGATCATCATGTCGCGTGTGGACATCGCACATGTGTCACGCGAACACCTGGAACTCGCGCTGAACCTGCGCGATCGCGCGCTCTCAACACTCGACTCGGTGCACCTGGCTACCGCGATCACGCTGGGAGTTAGCGAGATGCTCACATTCGACAGGGAGCTGCGGGCGGCGCTGTCGGCCCACGGGATCAAAGCCGTCAGCCCCGGAAGTCACGACTAGTCGCCGCTCAACCCCGGTATTGGGCGGGCTGGCGCCCGGCAGCGGCCGCCTGAACTTCACATGCTTGGCGCAAGAGCGGGATGTCCTGCTCGGTGAGCGCTTGGGGTCCATCGCACAGGGCCATTTCGGGATGGGGATGCACGTCGACGATCAACCCGTCGGCGCCCGCCGCGATCGCCGCCTTCGACAGTGGGATCACAAGGTCGCGGTGACCGCCGCTGTGACTCGGATCGACGATCACCGGCAGGTGGGACCGAAGGTGCGCGAGCGGCACTGCCGCGATGTCGAGCGTGTTCCGGGTGCTCGTCTCGAACGTCCTGATTCCGCGCTCGCACAGCACGATCTCCAGGTTGCCCCGTTGCGCGATGTACTCGGCGGCCATTAGCCATTCCTCGATGGTCGAACTCATGCCGCGCTTGAGCAGGACGGGTTTGCCGCATCGTCCGACCTCCTGCAGCAGAGCGAAGTTGGCCATGTTCCGGGTGCCTAGCTGGACCATGTCGGCGAACTGCGCGACCGCCTCGACGTCGGCGGGGCTGACTACTTCCGTGGCCACCGGCAGGCCCGTTTCCTCGCGGACGTGAGCCAGGATCTCCAGGCCCCGTTGCCCCAGGCCCTGGAAGGCGTAGGGAGACGTGCGGGGCTTGAACGCGCCGCCGCGCAGGATGACCGCTCCCGCCGCTTGCGCCATGCGTGCCGCTGCGAGTGTCTGTTCCTCCGATTCCACCGCGCAGGGACCGGCGATCAACGTGAATGTCCGTGGCCCGATGGGGACCTGGTGGCCCGCTGGCCCGACCCAGACGGTCGTGCGCTCGGCCTGGTGATCCCGCGAGACGAGCTTGAACGGCGTTGACACTCGGACGGTTTCCTCGACGCCGGGCAGCGCGTCGATGTTCAGATCGAGGAACCGTTCTACGTCGCCGATCAGGCCGATGATCGCCCGACTCTCACCGCGCGAGACGAATGCTTCACCGTCGGCGTCAGAGACTCTGGCTACTACAGCCTCGATCTCGGCAGCCGTGGCCGTAGTGCTCATGATGACAACCAACAGTCACTCCTCGACGCGGGAACCTTGGGTCATTGTCCCGCGTGCCGGGCGCCGCCTTGTCGGCAGGCCGCGAGCACCAGTTCGCCGCCCTGGTCTTCAAGCCACTTGCTCTCGTTCCCGGGGGACGGGTTGGCTGGCGAACTCCCTGGCTGTCTTCTTCGTCCTGCAGTGGTGCCTGCGATACGCACTACCGCAGCGAAACGTCAGCGTGGCGGCATCGCGATCGCTGGACTCGCGTCGGCGGTGAAGGTAACTCCAGCGCTCCTCTCGGTGGTCCAGTCGATTCGTGGGAATGCACGGGCCTTTGTTCGGGGACTGGCGACGGCGGGGGTCCGTCGCGGGAGGGGACTCGGGCTTGTTTCGCGAGGGGGAGGACCGCAGAGGTGTTCAAGGTCCTCGACATCCGGTAGTCGTCGGTGAGGACTGGCCCGGTTGGCGTCGTGAAGTCAGGGTCAACGGTGCGTTGGAAATCAGTCCGGCATGAGTCCGGAGACCGGTACGAACTTCCGGAAACGCGCCAGCATGTCGACGTCGACAGTCAGGAGCAGGCGAACATCGCGCGCGACTGCGCTTGCGACGATGGCTGCGTCGTGCACGGCGCGCCCCCTGGCTCCGGACGCGACCATCACGTCGAGCCACTTGGACACGGCGCGCTCGTCGTCTGGCAGGAGTGACACGCGCTTGAGGAACGCCGAGATGTTCGCGGCGCACAGTTCCGGCGACAAGCCAAGCCCGTTTGCATCGATGGGACGAGTGGCAACCGAGGCGTACTCGCGAAGAACTTGTGAACTGCTCACCAGGATCGCGCCCGCGCTGGGCCAGCTATTGAACACCGCGAGGGCACTCGAATGGCAAGTGCGGGTGCTATCCGTAGCGGCCACGAGGATATTGGTGTCCAGGAACACCTCACCGTTCGGGATCGCCTGCATAGATTTCGTCCCTGCTCAGAGGCGCGGATCGCCCTGATTTGGTGAAGAACAAGTCAATGGGGGGCAGTTCAGACGACGGCGTCGCGAGTTCCGTTTCCAGGATCACGAGCAGCTCTTGCTGCATGGATCGGCGGTTCGCCCGAGCGCGGCGCTTGAGTGCTCCAAGAACGGGCTCCGGTACATTTCGGACGTGGATCGCTGGCATAGCACAATGCTAGCACAACGCTAGCATTGCCCGCGTAGGGGCAGCCAATGCCCCATGCGGGAATGCTCGGTTGTGGGCGCGTCCGGCCAATGGGTGCCGAACTGGTCAGCTTCGGCGTGGAGACGCGGACTCTGACGGCGTTGGTGCCGCCTCGTCCTCGTCTTGGATCTGCACGAAGCGGCCGTGCCACGTGTGGTACCAGACAGCGCCGGTGGTCGCGTTCACCGAGAGCATCCCGACGATGTTGCCATCCCTGAGGGTGTGCAACGTGTAGTAGCCGGGGAAGGGCTCAGGCTCTCCAGCGGTTTCACCATTCCGGGCGCCAGACAGCCACTCGTTGGCCAGTCTCTCGGCTTCGTCTGCTGAGACTGCGGGAGTCCGTGAATCGGCCAGTGCATAGGCGCCGTACCCGGTATTCCACATCATCGCCGGTCCCCATTCGACCTGGACCGAGCCGGAATCCGGATCGATGAGGACCTCGGTGACGGGGTCTCCGCTTGAGGCCTCCAACTCGGCGTAGTAGCCGTTGTCGAACTGCATGACTTCACCGACCTCAAGCCCAAGCTGATCGGCGAAGAGCTCCGCTGCGCGCCGAGCCTCGGAGGGATTGGTGACGGGGTCTCCGCTGACCACGACTGGCCCGCCCATCATCGGGCCCCCCATCATGGAGCCGCCCATCATGGGTCCGCCCATCATCGGATTGTCCGCCGTCCACGGACCGCCGGGCGACCAGGTTGACTGCGTCGTACCCCAGATGATCACCGCGATGAGTGCAAGGCTGGCCACTAGCAGGACCGTCAAGGGCTTTCGGCGCCCGGTCGATTGGCTCATGGCGACGCGTTGCCCCCTCGCCTGAGTTGCTCCCGCAGCTGGGCGTGGGTTGCGGGGTCGATCTCCCCGAGAGCGAGGCGGCGGTCGAGAATCTCCTCGGCGGTTTGAGGCCGCTGCGACTCAGTCGAGCCCGAACCTGACCCTTGCGCCAGCTTGACTACCGCCCAAACGATCACGGCGATGATGGCTATCGGCACCAGCCACATCAGGACCATCCAGAACCCGCCTCCGCCGTATCCGTACATCATGTTTCACGACCTTCCCTGGGAGGAATCGGATACTTTCGAGGTTACAGTGGCGCCGACTCGCCATCTTCGGCTCGGCGATTGCGGTTCGGTGTTGATTCGGTGAAAGCATCCGCGGAACGCGGCATCGGCCAACCGCGTGCCGCGCTCAGAAGATGCTCAGGGTGACCGTGCTGCCTTTCGGGATGCTCGTGCCGCCTGGTGGATCCTGGGAGTAGACCCGGTCGAGCGGGGTGACGATTCCTTCTTCGATCCGGACCTTGAGCCCGGCGGACTGGACAGTAGCCACAGCCTGGGCCCGGGGCATGTCCACGACGTTGGGAACAACGACCGGCGGTGGTCCCTCCGAAACGGTCAGCGCTACTTCGCTGCCGCGCGGCACGGTCTTGCCCGGGCGCGGAGCGGACTTGATCACGTCGCCCTTGGGGACAGTCTCAGAGATCTGGGTCGTGGCTGTGATCTTCAGACCGAGCCGCTTCAGCGTTGCCCGGGCGTCAACCTCGCTCATCCCGCGAAGGTTGGGGATCTTCACCGGGGCCGGGCCCTTGGACAACACCAGCGAGACGCTCGTGTCGCGCTTGACTTCGGCTCCGATCTTCGGGTTGGCGCGTATGACCAGGCCCGCCGCGATGTTGTCGTGGTACGCGGAGGTCTCCCCGCCGACGACCAGGTTGGATTGGGTCAGCCGGTCGGCGGCTTCGGGCACAGTCATCTTCTTCACGTCTGGCACGGCGTAGCGTTCGGGGCCAAGTGATACGACCAGGGAGACGGTGGACCCTATCCGCGCTGACTGCCCTGGGGCTGGGTCACTGCCGACTACTCGGCCGGTCGGCGCCGTCTCGCTGAACACGCGGTCCATCACTTCGACCGAGAATCCGGCGGATTCCAGGAGCTTGGTCGCCCGGGACTCCGTAGTACCCGTGATCGACGGAACTTCGGTGCGGTCGAACGGGCGTATCGCGAGCGCCCACGCGAGTGCCGCGGTTGCCAGGACTGCGACCAGCGTGATCACAAGACCGGCACGCCAGCGGCGGCCGGGACCACGGTGTGCCCCGGAGACCGGCGGCTCCCATGAGTCTTGGGTGCTCGGTTCGAGGTCGGTCGCTGGCGGGGGGCCTGTGGGGACAACGAGAGTGTCGTTCGGGTTCGACAGCGGTTGCGGAGGGGGGAGGGTCGCGGCGATGGCTCGCACCCTGGCCAGGAAGCTGGCGGCCGTGGCGAGCCGCGCGTTCGCGTCCCGGGAAGTCGCATCCGCGATGAGGGCATCCACTTCAGCTGGGATGTGCGGATTGGCGGCCCTGATGTGGGGCACATCCGTGTTGACGTGGTTGTAGGCAACTGTCCAAGCGTTGTCACCGGTGTGGGGAGGCTGCCCCGCCAGCAGTTCGTACAGCAGGATTCCCGCCTGATAAACGTCGCTGCGCTCGTCGCTGACGCCGTGCGAGACGTGCTCGGGGGCCAGGTATGCCGCCGTACCGATCAGTAGCCCGCGCGTCGCGGCGCTAGGCGTCTGGAGAGCTCGAGCTAGGCCGAAGTCGGCCACTTTCACCTGCCCGCTCGCTGTGAGCAGGACGTTCTCCGGCTTGATGTCCCTGTGAACGAAGCCGGCGTGATGCGCCGCCCGCAGTGCTTGCAGAACGGGGTCGATGATGGCCAGGGCTTGCTCGGTCGAGACGGCCCCCTGGTTTCGCAGCACGTCGCGCAGGGTGCGTCCGGGCACGTACTCCATCGCCAGGTAGATGTGGTCGTCGGACTTTCCCTGGTCGAAGACCGCAACTACATTCGGGTCGGACAACCGAGCCGCGGAGCGGGCCTCCATTTGGAACCGTGTCACGAAGTCGGGGTCCTCGGCGAAGCTTGGGAGCATGACCTTCAACGCGACCGGCCGATCGAGTCGAAGATCCGTCGCCCGGTAGACCGACGCCATTCCGCCGACCGCGATCCTGCTGTCGATTCGGTAGCGGCGATCGAGCGTTCGGCCGACAAGCGGGTCGGCGACCATCGTGTCCATCAAGTTGAGTGTAGGGTCGCGGTCCTGCGCGCAGTCGCTTTCACTCCAGCGGCGTGCCAGCGCCGGTTCTGGAGCGCTGGCCGACCGCTACGCCAAGATCACCAAAGAATCGGCCCGCGCTTGGGCGGATGGAGTCTCTGGCTGCAACCCACGGGACCCTGGGCCTTTCAGGACGAGTTGCCTCTCGCGCGGACTGGCCAGGAGGATCAGCAGCACGATCCCGATCGCGACGGCGATCGCGACAAGATCAGTTAGCTCAAGCAGGGTGTCGGCTGTCGCACTGCTTTCAGCCATCCCATGCACCGCGAACGCGGCGGTCAGCAGGATCGTCCAGCGAAGCTGGGCCGCGCTAAGGCCCGTCACGGCGAAGAGCGGAAGCACCCACAGCAGGTACCAGGGCTGGATCACGGGCCCAAGCACGACGACGGCCCCGAACGCCAGAGCGGCTCCGCGCACCGCGGAGCGTCCCTTGGGTCGCACGCATAGGTACGCGACGATGGCCAAAGACGCCACAAGCCCGATGAGCCTGAAGAACGCGACCGCTCCGTCGTTACCTGGAGCCAAGCCCAGGGCTTGAAGCGCCCCGCCGACTGCCATCCCGAGCGCGGTGGGCGGGGACAGCCACGTCTTGACTTCGCCCGGCGTGGACAGTGCGTTGACCCAGCCCATTCCAACGCCGGCCAGGAGTGCGGTGACACCGAAGGCAGCCACTGCCGAGATGCTGACCAGAACCCAGTTCCAGGCGCGGTTCAGCAGGTTCGACACCACGCCGGCCCGTATCAGTCCGATGAACGGCAGGGCCAGAAGCGCGATGGGTTTGACCGATGTGGCCAGACCGATCGCCGCGGCGCCGACGAGTGGGCTGAACTCCAGGGCGAGTGCGAACCCGACCAGGACCAGGCCCACCATCAGCGCATCGTTGTGCGCACCGGCTACGAAGTGCATGATCACGAGCGGGTTCAGGACCGACAGCCACAACGCCTTCGCCGGGTCCAGCCCGTGGCGCTCAGCGAGTTTCGGAATCGCGACGAGCATCAGCACGATGCCAACGACAGCGAGCAAGCGGAACATGATGGCCGCGAGGAACGCTTGATTGCCGCTGAAGGCTGCGATCCCCCGCGACAGCAGTAGGAAAAGCGGTCCGTACGGAGCGGCCGCCTCTCCCCACATAGGGTCCGCGCCGTAGGAGAACCAGCCCGGCAGGACCGACACGCCTGTTGTGTATGGGTCGTAGCCTTCCAGCAGCAGCCGACCCTGTCCGAAGTAGGAGTACACGTCCCGGCTGAACAATGGCGGTCCGAACAGCAGCGGCGCTGACCACGCGCCCATGAGAGCCGACATGCGCCAGGTGTTCCACCTGTGCCCCGACATCAGGTCATAACCGGTGACAAGCCAAGTCTGGAGCAGAGTGGCCACGCCTGCGAAGATCATCAGCCTGGACAGGATCAGTCCCGGGGACGAGTCGCGCAGCACATCGATCAGGGGCCAGCTCCGAACCGCGGTGTCCAGGGGCAGCCAGCCAACGCCCAGGGATCCGACCATGATGAGCAAAGTTCCCAAGAACCCGGGCAGCCCGTAGCGTGCCAGGAATTCGGACCAGGGATCCGGGTTTCCGCCTCGTCTTCGCGACGCGGACTCGCTCCTGCTCACGCGGATGAGGTTACAGCGGTTCCGGGGATGCGATGCGCCGCGCTACTTGCGGGTGGGGGAGCGGGATGTCTTCGGTGGGGTGACGCCCGGGCCCTCGTTCAGGAACCCCACGCTCCAGGATTCCCAGGAGCTGCCATCCGGGCTAGTGCCTCGTCCCAGAACAAAGGCTCCGTCCTTGGGGACGCCTCCGTTGTGATTCCACTTCACCCACGCGTAGATCACATGCGGGATCCCGCGCATTTCGATCCGGAATTCCCGCATTTCCATCGTCCCAGCCGGTGCATGGTTAAGCACCCAATCCGCCCAGGCCGATGGGTCATCTTCGTCTGCGAACAACCTCTCAAGCGCGCCGCGGTCTCTGGCGTTCACCGCCGCCTCGTAGTCGTATAGGGCTGCTTCGGCCGAATCCGGGCCTCGCGAGCAACCCGACAGCACGAGAACAGCACCCAGCAGCGGCACCAGAAGGACGCGGATCAGACGTGCAGTGGGAACCATGTCGCTCCTGGGTTCTCTTGCTGATGTCTCCTGAGCTACTTGCGGGTGGGGGAGCGGGAGGGCTTCGGGGAGGGGGATGGGGTCTTTCCTGGGCCCTCGTAGAGGAATCCCATAGCCCACGGACCAACACCCCCGTCCCGACGCTGTAGCCCGAAGGCTCCGTCCTTGGGCACGCCCCCGTTTTCACCCCACTTCACGTACGCGTAGCTCACTCCCGGGAATTCGCCGCCTTCGATTCTGAAGTGCCGGATCTCCATCGGCCCCGCTGGCGCATTGGCAAGTACCCAATCCGCCCAGCTCGACGGGTCGTTTCTTGGCGCTAGCTTCTCAAGCGCTGCGCGGTCCCGGGCGTTCACCGCTGCCACGTAGTCGTAGAGGGCCGCTTCGACCGAATCCGGACCCGACCGGAAACAACCCGACAGCACGAGAACAGCACCGAGCAGCGGCACCATGGCGAATCGGATCAAACGTGTAGTGGGAACCATCTCGCCTCCGGGTTTCTCTTGCTGATGTCCTTGAACTTCTCGTTCAAGGTGTTGGGGGTGTGGTAGCTCAGGTAGGTGTTCTTCTTGGTCGCTTTCGTTACCACCATGCTGTGGTCAACCCCCACTTCTACTTCCGGATGGAAATCGGCCTGCAGGATGTCCCCAGCGACCAGGTAGCTCACGTGGCTGGTCCACGTCAGGCGGCGCGATTCGAACCGGCCGAACTGGTAGAAGTTCGTGGCCCCGCCCCACGTGCGGGTCGTGTACGTGAGCTTGTATGGCGGGTCCATGTCGTAGAAGCCCCACTTGTTCGACTCGGTGCGTTGTGACCAGGACCCGTCGCCGACGTAGCTCCAACCGCCTGCCCGGACCGCTTGGGAGACGAAGTTCGTGCAATCCTCCTTCCACTGATCCCCGTACGCGGGGTTGTGCCCCTTGGCCCAAGTCCGCGCGTAGTCACGCACTTTCAGCCTGTTGGCTTTCGACATCCCCTGTGTGGCGACCTCGCCGTGGGCCTCCGAAGCCGGGCCAGTAGCGTCAGGCGACGAGGCGGGACTCGTCCTGTCGATGGCAGTGGCGGCTGCCCGTTTCGGCACGGGGAAACGGAAGGAGGGGTCCTCAAGGGGCTGACGGGGTGCGGTGGGGTGCAGCAGGGTCTTCGCGCTGACCGCAATCCATGTGCCGCTCACCCGCCGATACGTCAACGTCACATCCTGAACCTGATGCATCACGTCGGGCTTCGCCCCGGGCGGTACCGTGTAGTAGAAGCGCAAGTACTTCTTCGTCTCGATTACGAGATTCTCGCCGTCCCGTCTGCTTGAGACCTTGCGGAGCCTGACCTTGACGTCGGAGTACCCGCTGTCCGCCCGTTTCAGGCTGCGCCCGAAACGAGCCAGTGACCGGCTGTGTGCTGGCTTGAGTCGCAAGGCCTCGGTCGTGTCGTTGACCCACGGCTCATTCCTCCGCGGAACACGTCCCGTAATCAAGGGCCGGGCCTGTCGTTCCATCGCCCTGGCCGTTAGCCGCAGCAGCGACTCAACCGTGGAATCGTTGACTGCGGCGGCCGCGGGTTGAGCGGACATTGGCTGGAACAACAGCCCAACCATCAACACGCTCAGCCCCGAGAAGGCGAGAAGGCGAGAAGGCGAGAAACTCATCTGTCGGCCCCCGTTTCCGAGCTACTGGACGGAATGGGCAGACATTACCCTGTGTGCAGCAGAAAACGCAAGGTGTCATCTGAACAAACGGGAGCAGTCGCCCGCCCGATAGGGAGTGAGAGGGACTGAACCGCGCGCTCAGGCGGACCGCGCCGACAGCGCCCGCGCGATGTCTTCAAGAGCCCGTCGGGGCCCGGCGGTGAAGCCACCGTCATCGAGCGCGCCGATCGCCTCGCGCGTGTCCTGGGATATGAGTTCCTCCACCTGCTGGCGCGCACCCGAGGACTCGATGATCCGCTGAAGGTCGTCGATCATCGCCGAATCAAGATCACGATTCCCGAGACTGGCGTCCAGGAAGCGCGCATCATTGGCGGACATCGACGCGAGCGCGAGTGCCACGAGGACGGTTCGCTTGCCCTGCAGAAGGTCGTCGCCGGCTGGCTTGCCTGTCTTGTCCGGGTCTCCGAAGACACCGAGCATGTCGTCGCGCATCTGGAATGCCCGGCCAAGGGGTAGCGCGAAGCGCGAGAGCGCCTCCATCAGATCATCGCTTCCCCCGGCCAGAGCCGCCCCTATCTGCAATGGCCTCTCGAATGTGTACTTCGCCGTCTTGGTCTCAGCGACGCGCAGGGCGGCCGCTACGTTATCGGAGCCCCTTGCTTGCTCAAGGACGTCGAGGTACTGCCCAGCCATGAGTTCGGTCAGCATGATGGCGAAATACGACTTGGCCCGGGCCACGTCCTCGGCTGGCAGGTCACATTCGCCCAGCAACTCGCCGGCCCACGCCAGGCAGAGGTTTCCGATCAGTACGGCCGAAGCGTTGCCGAATCTGTGCGCCGATCCATGCCAGTCGCTGTCCGCGTGCAGTCCGCTGAAACACCGGTGGACGGCGGGCTTGCCTCGGCGGAAGTCGGATTCGTCAATCACATCGTCGTGGATCAGCGCGCCCGCCTGGACGAGTTCCATGGCGGCGGCGGCATCGATCATCGCGTCGCAGTCAGGGCCGCCCGCGCACCGCCAGCCCATGAACAGCAAGGTGGCCCGCAGGCGCTTTCCGCCCGACAGGAAGTCACACAGGCAGTCCGCGATCGGATCGAGTTCGGAGCTGATCTGAGCCAGTTCGATCCTCTTCTCGGCGAGGAACCGTTCCAGACGTTCCCCGGTAAGGCGAGGAATATCCTCCGACCCGCGGAGCTGCTTCGGTGTCACGGGTAGACCCTATGCGGACGCCTCGATTCCGCAGGACCCGCTCGGCTAGCCTCTACAGATGCCCAGTCAGCGCCACGAAACCTCGCGGCCCTCGCTCGGGCAGATCCTCAAAGCTGGCGAGCGTTCGTTCTCGTTCGAGTTCTTCCCACCGAAGACCGACGTGGGGGTCGAGCGACTGTGGCTGGCCTTGCGGGAGCTTGAGGCCCTGCACCCAACTTTCGTGTCGGTGACATACGGCGCCGGGGGGAGTACCCGGGACCGCACTATCCGCTTGACCGAGCGCATCGCGAACCAGGCCACGGTCACGCCCGTGGGTCACCTCACTTGTGTCGGTGCCAGTGCTGGCGAACTTCGTGACGTTGTGGCCCAGTACGCGTCCGCCGGGGTCACCAACATCCTCGCCATCCGCGGTGACCCGCCGGGAGGGGCGGGTCAACCTTGGCAGCCGCATCCGGGAGGACTGGATCACGCTGAGGACCTTGTACGGCTGATCACGAGTCTCGGCTCGTTCACTGTGGGTGTGGCGGCGTTCCCCGAGGGGCATCCGGAGGCGCCTGACCTTGAGTTCGATGCACAGGTCTTGAGGCGCAAGCAGGATGCCGGCGCCGCGTTCGCCGTGACTCAGTTCTTCTTCGACGCGGATGACTACTTCCGCTTGCGGGAGCGTACGGCGCGCATGGGGGTTTCGATCCCGATCATCCCCGGCGTGATGCCAGTGACGAACGTGGCCCAGATCGAGCGGTTCGCTCAGTTGTCCGGCGCCAAGTTCCCCGAAGCTCTGGCTGCGCGGTTCCATGCGGTGGCCGAAGACGGAGAGGCCGTCAGGCTGCTGGGTGTGTCCGTGGCGACCCAGATGTGCGAAAGGCTGCTGTCGGGTGGCTCTCCGGGTCTGCACTTCTTCACGCTGAACCGCTCGTCCGCCACACGAGAGATCTACTCGCGACTTGGCCTGCAGAACCGGTTCGCGGCCCGGGCTGGAAGCTGACGAAGGTAACAAGGCGATGGCTCGAACTGCGAGACTGCGATCGTGGACCTGAGCGCGCTGGCGGACTACCTGCTGATCGGCGCCGTCATTGTTCTGGTGGCGGTAGTCGGAGTGCGCGTCACAAGTCGGCTGGGGATCCCAGGCCTGTTGCTCTACTTGGCTCTCGGGCTCGGCCTGGGCGCGGCCTTCCCGAGCATGCGACTCGACGACGCCATGCTGGGCGCGGTGCTTGGCTACGCCGCCCTGGTCGTCATCCTGTCGGAAGGTGGGCTGACGACCAGACTTGAGGATCTGCGTCCTGTTCTGTGGCCGTCGGTCGCGCTGGCGACGGTGGGAGTGGCCGCAAGCATCTCCGTGGTGGCTGGCGCCCTGATCTGGATCGCCGGAGTAGATGCCCGGACCGCGACGCTCATCGGAGCCGTAGTCGCGGCCACTGACGCAGCCGCCGTGTTCTCAGTGCTGCGCCGACTTCGTCTGCATCCGCGCCTGCGCTCGCTCCTGGAGGCGGAAGCGGGCTTCAATGACGCCCCGGTTGTGGTGCTTGTTGTCGTAGTGTCCGCTCCGGATTTCGATCCGGGTTCGGCGTGGATGGTTCCGTTGATCGTGCTCGCCGAGATCATCGGCGGCGCGATCGTCGGAATCGGGGTGGGCTGGATTGCGCGGCAAGCTTTGCCCCGGCTCGCTTTGCCAGCGTCCGGCCTATACCCGATCGCGGTCATGAGCGTCCTGGTCGGCGCCTATGGACTGGCGAGTGTGCTGCACACCTCGGGGTTCATGGCGACGTATGTGGCGGCCGTGCTAGTCGGTTCGTCAAGAGAGTTGCCCCATCGTCAGTCTGTTGTCGGATTCGCGGAGGGGCTGGCCTGGACGGCGCAGATCGGCCTGTTCATCATGCTTGGCCTTCTGGCCGACCCTCAGAGGGCGGTGAGCGCCATCGTCCCGGCTATCGTCGCC
Source organism: Candidatus Nanopelagicales bacterium (assembly GCA_030700225.1). Taxonomy (NCBI): domain Bacteria; kingdom Bacillati; phylum Actinomycetota; class Actinomycetes; order Candidatus Nanopelagicales; species Candidatus Nanopelagicales bacterium. The sequence continues at coordinate 44,188 of JAUYJT010000060.1, forward strand.
GGGGCCACGCTGTTGGTGCTCGCTCGACCGGTTTCGGTGCTGCTCTCGCTCGGGTTCGCCGGGTTGCCCAAGCGCTGGGTAGCGTTCACGGGGGTGGCTGGTCTGCGTGGCGCCGTTCCAATCGTCTTCGCGGCTATCCCGCTCGGGTTGGGTATGCCGGGATCGGAGACAGTGTTCGATACGACGCTGATCCTGGTCGTGTTACTGACTCTCATCCAAACGCCGCTACTGCCTTGGGCTGGTCGTCGGCTGGGCGTTGGAGAGCCGGGCCAAGCGGACGAACTGGACGTTGAAGCTGCGCCGCTTGACAGGATGAAAGCGTCGCTACTGGGAGTTGATGTCCCGTTGGGCTCCTTGATCGCGGGCCTGTACTTGGCGGATCTGAGGCTTCCCGAGGGGGCGTCGGTGTCACTTGTGGTTCGCGACGGAACCGGCTTCGTTCCAGACGCGCACTCGCGGTTCCGTGTGGGTGACCGCTTGCTGATCGTTGCCACATCGGATGTCCGCTCGCGCGCTGAGCGGAGACTGCGAGCTGTGTCACGCGGCGGAAGGCTGGTCGAATGGGACGAACCGGACGGTGGGTGATCAGCAGTCCTTGCTGGGGGTCCCCTCCCCCTAAAGGGGGTGCCCCCAGCTTGCGGGGGAAAGACCCCTCCCCCTCCCCGGCTTCGCCGGGCGGGGGGACCCCCAGTTGAACGTCGACCTCTGCGACCACAGGCTTCCAACCGGTCCGGCGCTTCTGGTCGCCAGCCGGTATTGACCGTTGTCGGACCCTTCGCATAGCGTTGGCCCATATCGAACACATGTTCGATATGGCTTGCTGAAACCTGATCGTTGGGAGTCCGACATGAGTCGTCGCTACGCGGATGCAATCACGGTCCGGTCGGCTTCGGAGCGCGGGCCACCGACGGAATTCTTCTGGAGCAGGCGCCGCTACAGGATCCAGTTGGTGTTGGCCCGGTGGGTTGAGCGTGACTCATGGTGGCTCTCGCTGGCACCGGTGCACAAGTCGGGGGAACTCCCTGGGGAACGGATGGTCTGGAGAGTTGAGGCCGCGTCAGGACCCTGGGTAGGCGTGTATGACCTGTGCCAGATATCCGGGGAGTGGTTCCTCGCCCGGTCTTTCGACTGACCCATCCCATGACCAGACCCATAGATCTACGAAAGGTGCGACATGCGCGCTCCCGTTACTCAGATACCCACGGCAAGTCTTGAACTTCTCGCAGCTGCGGCCTCGGAGGTCGAGGCCGCGATGGTGGAACCGAAGCCTGCCGCTCGCTACGTGCGTGCCCAACTAGGTGCGTTACGTGCTGCTGCCGCGGTTCTGGCGGCAGGTGCGCGACCTGGCGGTGGGCAGGGTCCGCGCAATGTGTGGTCAGTTTTGCCGACGGTCGCGCCGGAACTGGTGGAGTGGTCGATGTTCTTCGCGTCGGGAGCCGGTAAGCAGGCAGCGGTTTTGGCGGGGCTGGATCATGTCGTCACGGCACGTGAGGCTGATGACCTAGTTCGGGAGTCCCATCACTTCCTCAACATCGTCGCTGCCACATTGGATCCTGGCGTCTCATCGATCGCGGGATCGGTGGCGGGATGAATACGTTGCCGGGTACCGCGTTCAGTCATCTACATGTGGCGTCCGGGTATTCGCTGCGGTACGGGGCGTCAACGCCGGATGCGTTGGTACAGCGTGCCGCGGATCTTGGGCAGAGCGCGTTGGCACTGACGGATCGCGATGGGTTGTACGGAGCGGTCCGGTTCGTTCGCGCTTGCCGTGAATCGGGGATCCGGCCAGTGCTTGGAGTCGATCTGGCAGTTCACTCAAGCGGATTGACAGCGGGGCGAGCTTCCGGTGCTCCGGGCGCGGACAGACGCACACCGGCGCGCGGCGGTGTCTGGCGTGGCCAGGACCACGCGCGGGTAGTTCTGCTCGCGCAGGGCGCGCGTGGGTGGGCCTCGCTGTGCCGCCTGGTATCAGCCGCTCATCTGAGTGGGTCACGTGGCGAACCCGTCGCGACGTTCGAGCAGGTAGCGGAACACAGCTCCGGGCTCCTCCTACTCCTGGGCCCGGAGTCGGAGCTGGGGCGTGCGATTACGGCGCGGAGGCCGGATCTCGCCGACAAGATCCTGCGACAGTGGCGGCAGTGCTTCGACCGGGTGGCTGTGGAAGTCGTGTCCCATCTGGTTCCTGATGCGGGAGCGTCTTTGACCACGAACCGATCATCTGGCTGGATAGCGGGTCTGTCTATTCCCTCGGCGGCCCGTCTCTTGGGCTGGTCGGTCCAGCGGCAAGTCCCTGTGATCTTGTCGAATGCGGTCCGCCATGCGACGAAAGAGCAGGCGCGGGCCGTTGATGTTCTGGACTCGGTCCGCCGGCTGGTGCCGATAAGCGGGCGGCATCTTGACCGGGGCAACAGTGAGGGATACCTGAAGTCGGCAGCCGAGATGCTATTCGTGGCCGAACAAGTGGCAGTCGCGGCTGGCCAAAGGGATCCAGCCATGTTCTCCCGCCAGTGGCTCAGGCGGACGGCGGAGTTGGCCGACGAATGCGCGCTGGACCCAGTGGCGGACCTCGGCATCGGATCCGTTCATGTTCCAGAGCTGGATGTGCTGATGGGCGGGGTTCCACCGCCTGGTGTCACCGCCCAGGCGGCGGCTGATCAGCTCTTGAGGCGCCGTTGCCAGGAGGGTCTGCACCGGGTTGGCTACCCCGGGGCGGATGCGGTCAAGGCCCGGGAGAGACTGGAGGAAGAACTACGAACGATCGCCACATTGGGCTTCGGCGGCTACTTCTTGACTGTGGCGGAGGTAGTAGACCTCATCCGGGGTATGGGGGTGCGGGTGGCGGCTCGCGGATCGGGCGCGGGGAGTCTGGTGAACTATCTCCTCGGCATCTCTGGTGTGGATCCGCTTCGGCACGGTCTGCTGATGGAACGGTTCCTGTCCCCGCTTCGCCGGGCGTTGCCGGACATTGACGTAGACGTGGAGTCAGCGCGCCGGACCCAGGTGTACGAGAAGATCCTGAACCGTTTCGGCGGAGAGCGCTGTGTGTGCGTATCGATGATGGACACCTACCGGGCAAGGCACGCCATCCGCGACGTGGGCGCCGCGTTGGGCATGCCTCCAGGTGAAGTCGACCTGTTCGCCAAATCGTTGCCGCACATCCGGGCCCGGGACGCCAGAGCGGCCCTGGCCGACTTACCGGAACTTCGTTCTTCAGGGTTCGGCCGATTAGCGGAGCAGGGTCGTCTGGACGGGTTCTTCGATCTGGTCGAGGCACTGGACGGCTTGCCGCGGCACGTAGCACTGCATCCATGCGGCGTGCTGCTGTCGGACTCGACTTTGCTGGATCGCACACCAATCGAGGCGTCCTGGCTTGGATTCCCGATGAGCCAGTTCGACAAGGACGATGTCGAGGAGATGGGGTTTCTCAAACTCGATGTGCTCGGCATCCGGATGCAGTCCGCTATGGCCCATTCGGTGAACGAGATCGCCAGGATCGGCGGAGGCGCCCCTGGCGGAGCAGACACCCGCAGACGGATCGATATCGACGCCATTCCCCGCGACGACGAGACGACCTTCGAGTTGATCCGGAGCGCACGGACCCTTGGATGCTTCCAGATCGAGTCGCCCGGCCAGCGGGAGCTAGTTGGAAAATTCGCGCCGGAGACTTTCGACGACCTGATCATAGATATCTCCCTGTTCCGTCCCGGCCCGGTCAAGAGCGACATGGTCAACCCATTCCTGCGAGCCAGGCAGGGCTGGGCGGAGCCTGAGTATCTGCACGAAGACCTGCGGCCCGTTCTGTCGGAAACCGCTGGGGTGGTCGTATTCCACGAGCAAGTGATCCGGATCATTTCGGTCATCACAGGATGCTCCCTGGCTGAGGCAGACGAGATTCGCCGCGAACTGGGTAGTCCGGAGGGGCAGCAGAAGGTGCGCGGCTGGTTCTACCTCGCAGCCCGGCGGCGTGGCTACGGATTGGGAACTGTGGAAGAGGTGTGGGATGTGTTGCGGGCATTCGCCTCATTCGGGTTCTGCAAAGCGCATGCCGCTGCCTTCGCCCTGCCCACCTATCAGTCCGTGTGGCTGAAGGCCCACCATCCGGCGGCGTTCTTCGCGGGAGTGCTCACTCACGACCCAGGCATGTACCCCAAGCGGCTCATTCTCAACGACGCCCGGAACTTCGGCATCCGGATACTCGGCGTGGACGTCAACGAGTCCGACCGGGTCTATCGCGTAGAACGGGTTTCGGACGCGGGTGATCCAGCGCAGGGAAGCTCAAACGATCTGGGTGGAATCCGGGTTCCGCTCTCGGATGTCAAGGGAATTTCCGCAGCCGAGGAAGTCTCGATCATCGCTGGGCGACCGTATGAGTCGTTGGCTGATTTCTGGCATAGGGCCGGGGTGTCCCGCCCAACAGCCGAGCACTTAGTCCTGACCGGGGGATTCGACAATCTGGACGGTACCGGGGCGAACTCGGGTACCGGACCGGCTAATCGGCGCGATTTGCTCCTTCAGGTGATCTGCATGGATCGCTACACCCGATCCAGAGGTGCGCGGGGTGCGCGGCGGGCCGCTGGCCGCGAACCCGCCAAGTCGCATGCGGGCTCTCCAGGCCAGGACTTGGTACTGGCTGTGCGCCGACAGTCGCAAGCTCCCGCTGCCGTCCGCGCTCCGGAGGACATTCCGGTGCAGTTGGTTCTGGGCCTGGCTGATACCCCGACCGCTACCCTTAGTGGCTTGCCAGACATGACCGCGGGCGAGCGAGTTCGGGCTGAGGTGGAGATCCTCGGCATGGACGTGAGCGGTCACGTCGTGTCTTTCTACGAGCCGTTGCTCCGAGATCTGGATGTGGTACGTGCCCGTGATCTGTTGACCTGTCGTTCGCGCGCCGAGATCTTGGTGGCAGGAGTTAAGGTCGCTACGCAGACTCCGCCCGTTCGCGGCGGGAGGCGGGTTGTGTTCTTGACGCTGGACGACTCAACCGGTCCGGTGGACGCCACGTTCTTCTCAGACGCGCAGGGCGCGTACGCGGCTACTTTGTTTCACTCCTGGATGTTGCTCGTGCGAGGCCACGTGCGTCGCACAGGTCCTCGCGGCGTGTCGATTCGGGCGACCGGATGCTGGGAGTTGGGAGCGGTGCGAAAGAGATGGATTGCCCAGGGAGTTCCAGGCGTGCGTGGGATGCTGCTCGACTCTCCGGCAGGCACGGCAGGCACGGCAGGCACGGCAGACGCTTCCGTCGGTTCGGCAACGGTGGGTCAACGACGCCGGGTTCTGGTGCACGCGAACGGATTCCGGGTGTCGGCATACTCGGACACAAAGCCAGCGGGGGAGAACGTCAAGTCCGCTTCGCCGCGGATACGTGATGACTCCCGCGAGTACGAGAATCCGGAGGGTCCGCCGACCAAGCTGTGGCATTCGAGTCCTGGAAGCAGTGGGTGGTGAACAGGTGAGCCTTAGTCAGATCAGGCGTCCGCGGATTTCCGCCGCGTCGGATGTGGATGACAGTGCATGCTCGATCCTGCATGTCGACATGGATGCCTTCTACGCGTCGGTGTCCTTGCTGGACCGCCCGGATCTTCGTGGTCAGCCCGTGATAGTCGGGGGTTCGAGCAGTCGCGGGGTAGTTCTCTCCGCTACTTATGAGGCCCGCGCGCTTGGGATCCACTCGGCGATGCCAATGGCGCGGGCGCGCAGACTCGCCCCGCGGGCGACAGTAGTTGAACCGAATTTCCGGCGCTATCAGGAGGTCAGCGAGTCAGTCATGTCCCTGTTCCGGTCCATCTCACCAATCGTGGAGCCGTTGAGTCTGGATGAGGCATTTTTGGACGTTTCTGGATCCCGCCGCAGGTTGGGCTCATCCGGCCAGATAGCCAGGACCATCCGCGCCCGCGTGAATGACGAACAGGGCGTCACTTGTTCAGTAGGCGTGGCTTCCACAAAACTCATAGCGAAACTGGCATCGACACTGAGCAAGCCTGACGGTATGCGAATCGTCCCTCCAGATCAGGTCATCGCTTTCTTGCATCCACTGCCTGTTGCTGCTCTCTGGGGAGTGGGCGAGCGCACCGATGAGACGTTGCGCCGACTCGGTCTGCGAACGGTCAGCGACATCGCCGCCACTCCAGTCGAGACGTTGCGGCTGGTCTTGGGCCACGCGGCAGCCGTGAATCTTGCCGACCTCGTGTGGGGCCGTGATCCGCGCAGGGTCAGATCTCGTCTGCCGGATCGGAGCATGGGCGCGGAGGAAACGTTCTCCTCGGACGTCGACGATCCGGAACATGTGATCCGGGAGCTTCTCCGGCTCAGCGAGAAGGTCGCATCCCGGATGCGTGGCAGAGGCTATGTGGGAAGGACCGTCCACCTCAAAGTCAGATTTGCGGACTTCTCCACCATCACCCGTTCCCGGACTCTTCCTGATGCGACAGACACAGGCAGAGATGTCTACACGGTTGCCCGCAAGCTGTTCTCCGGGCTTGGACTGCAACGGGCCCGGCTCCGGCTGGTCGGTGTAAGGGTCAGCGGGCTGACAGAAGTGGCCGACACTCCTCGCCAGTTGACGCTCGGCGACACGGGCCCGGATTGGCGTGATGTGGAGCGAGCGGTCGATCGGATCGAGGACCGCTTCGGCAGAGGATCTGTGTGTCCCGCGAGTTTGGTGGATCGCCGGGAACCTGGGATGCCGCCTTCCCAAGGCAACAACCGGCGTCGCTGAAGGAATGGAATGAGCGGCCACACGGTTGCTAATTCGGTAGCCGCTGTGCGCAAACCGCAGGCGACGACTGGTCAGTACGGGCAGAATGACATCAAGTCCAGACCCCCCGGCAGTCCAGCCGGAAGCTGGAGCCGCTGATCACACACAACAGAACACAGTCTAAGTGCTCACAGATTTCGGTCCCGGCTTGGAACATGACCTGCCGCTGCCTATTCTGGAAGGAGCAGAAGGGAGGTGTCGCATGCCGCTATCGGAACACGAACGGCGTCTGCTGGACCAGATGGAAAAGGCCCTGTACGCGGAGGATCCGAAGTTCGCTGAGAACCTGCGCAAGACCCATCGCGTGCAGATCGACCGACTGCGCACCTTGCTCGGTGTACTAGGCATTGTTCTAGGGGTTGGCATCCTCCTGGCAGGGGTGGCGACTTCTTGGGCCGTCATCGGCGTTCTTGGCTTCCTAGCGATGATCGCGGGCGGATTCCTGATCTATGGAGCCGTTACCAGTCGCCAGGGGGTATCTAACGACGTGGATTCAGCTCGCCCACGCACTTCCTCAGTGGCCGCCCACAAAGGTGGTCACGTTGGGCAGGGAGGCTTCATGGACCGCATGGAGGAGCGCTGGAGGAAGCGCCGGGACGACCGGGGCGAGATCTGACCTGCTCCTCGGGCTCCAGGTCGCTGGCCTGACTGGCCGAGGATAGCTAAGCCGCGAGTTGGCACACAGTCGTCGGAGGTGGGCATGTCCGAGGCCCCGTCTGGTTTGCCCCAGACCCCGGTGGTCTTCGACTCATTTCTGGAAACCCGTGCCCGAACGGTCGCTGGGCTATTTCGTGTCTTGGCGGCTGTAGTCCTGATCCTGTGGGTTGTGGCCGCTGTGGTCGCTGTGGTCGTGGGCATCACCAAGGGCGCGAATGAGGGCGCTTTCTTCGGCGGCCTTCTCGTCGGCGTGCTCGCCGCTTGCTTGGCGCTGGTGTACGGCATCATCTCGTGGGCAGCGGTCACTCTCTTGAGTTTGTTCGCCCGCTACATGGCGAACAGATCCTGAAGCCTGAGCCTTAACCCACGGCGGATTGTGGTGGGTGGGTCGGTGCCGTAACACGGAAACGCCCTTCCTCCTCTGGATAGTGGGAGTTGGGGGGTCTTGATCTCAAGGACAGGGCATCACGCGATCGGTCGGCGAGCTCCGGCTCAAGGCGGCCAGATGATGCAAATCCTCTGCTGATCATGGAGGTCGACGATCACCCAGGAAGGGAAGATCTCTGACGAGCTTGATCAGCAGAGGAGTGTGTCCTGAAAGGCGAGTGGTTGCGATGTAGGAGGTCGTGATTGTGGACCGTGCTGTGTTGGTGATGGAGGTAGGTCCTCCGGGCTCGCTGTGCAGGCAGAGGGCTCAAACCGCCGTGGTGTCATGTCGGTC
>JAUYJT010000061.1 GCA_030700225.1 Candidatus Nanopelagicales bacterium
CAGCCCTGTTCGTCCACTGGCAACTAACCCCTATCCCCACACGCTGACCCGTGGGAGCCGGATGACAGGAGACCGTCACGTCCGGTTCTGCGAGAGCCGGGGGGTGCAACTCCCCCCGGCTACTCACCTTTGCATCATCTGGGCCTCCGCAGGGGCGAATGACGGCGGCCCAGCGGATTCAGGATTAGTCGTGAGCGAACAGACTCCGCCCCCGTGGTGGTGGGTTTCCTACAACTTGGCAGACTTCGTGTGGAACCGTCACGGGGTCCAGGCGGTTCGATTACGGGACATCCAGGAGGGCACGACATGACCGTTCACGAGGCCAAACTCGGTCGGTGGCTTGAGGATTTCGAGTGCGGTGACGTATTCCAGCACCCGTTCGGTAGGACGATCTCGGAGGCTGACTCGACGTGGTTCACGTTGCTCACGTGCAACACGAACCAGAATCACTTCAACGCGCATCTGGCTCAGAGCAACCCGATCAGCGGCGGCAAGATAATCGTCAACTCGGGGCTGACTGTGGCCCTGGTGCTGGGACTGTCCGTCATTGACATGTCCCAGAACGCGGTGGCCAATCTTGGGTGGACAGACATCAAGCTGACCCATCCCGTCTATGTCGGGGACACGATCTACGCCGAGTCGATCGTGCTGGACAAGCGAGAGTCGAAGAAGCGCCCGAACATGGGGATCATCACGATGAAGACGCGGGCTCTGAACCAGGACGGCGACGAAGTGGCTTCCTACAAGCGCTCAGTCATGATCCCGAAACTGGAGTCGGGTATCGGGCAGAACTACTTCCCCGAGGCTAAGGGCGGTCCGCTGCAACTGCCTGACCCCGTCTGACCGGGCGAGAACCGTTGGCGTGGATACAGTCAGCCTGAACAAGGTATTCCACGATCATGAGTGCTCCTACTACGACGAACGCTTCGCCATCGCCCATGATGAGGCGGACGCGCGGGCCGCGCTGGCGGACGTGGAGTCGGCTCTGGGCCGCGATCTCGCGACTGATCACGTAGTCCTGGATGTCGGCTGCGGTACCGGATGGTTCGCGGCGGGTCTGGAGCGACTAGCGCCGGAAACTGTCGTCTTGGGACTGGATCTGTCGTCGGGAATGCTGTCGAAGGCTGCCGGGGCCGGGGCAAGCAGACTCATCCAGGCTCAATGCGAGGCAGTTCCACTGCCGGACTCGTGTGCTGATGCTGTTGTCAGCCGCGGCGTGCTGCACCACGTCCCCGACCCTGGCGCGGCACTGGCCGAATGGCGGCGGCTGGTCAAGCCGGATGGCGCGGTGCTGCTCGCCAGTGAGCCGACACCCGCGGTCGACCGAGCTGGGGCGGTACTTGTCCGGCACTTGCTCGCCATGCCCGGCCTTCGGGGCGGGCTATCCGAAGAGCAGGAGTTCTGGGAGATGGCCGCCATGGCGGCGAATCTTCACACCTTCACCAAGCCGGAGTTGGTCGAGATGTGCGTCGCGGCTGGGTTCACGCGCGTGTCGCTGGCAGCGACCGGGTTCAGCCAGACGCTGGTTATGACGGCGTCCTATGTCTTGCACGGCCACGCCCCTTCAGCGGCTGGGAGGGTCCCGTGGCGACGGCTGATCAGCTTCGCGGCGTCCGCTGACACGTTGCTGGATCGAGCGATCCCCGAACGTTGGCGCCACACCGTGGCGGGAGTGATCCGCCCCTGACCGGGGGAGTCAGACGGCCGCTAGTCACGTTGGGAATCCGAACTCGGGAAAGCCAGGGCTTCGAATTGGTTGACAGTGGGGCATTGTGGATTAGAGTGGAGGGAAATGGAGGACTAGCTAGGCTAGGGAGGTGGGTCCATGCTTCTTGGCACGCACCAGCCCCGGCTGGATGAGAAGGGAAGGATGGTTCTGCCATCCAAGTTCCGCCAGGAGTTCGCCGACGGCGTCGTGATGACCAAGGGGCAGGACCGCTGCGTCGTCCTGTGGCCCAGCGCTGAATTCTCGAAGTACTCAGAGCGCCTCAACGAGGCATCACGCTCCAATGCGGCTGTGCGGTCGTATCTGAGAGTCCTGTTCTCCAGCGCCTTCGACCAGAGCCTGGACAAGCAGGGCAGGGTCTCCGTGCCAGCCGCTCTGCGGGATTTCGCCTCGCTGGACCGTGACGTCGTGATCACAGGTAACGGCTCGACCGCCGAGGTTTGGAACGGCCCAGCCTGGCAGGACTACGTGTCCGGTCAGGAAGCGTCTTTCTCTGATCTCGCCGAGGAGGTGGTGCCAGGGCTCTTCTGACGTGACATGAGGCCTCCGCCCGCGGCATCTGACGTTCTTCCCCGTCGTCAGAATGTTGATCGGACGACGTATCGACGTCGGCTGACCTGAAGTGCTGATGCGCCCGGCGGGAGGGGACCTGATATCACGGCTGAGTCTCTGGTAGAGCCTGAGGGTTTGCCCTATCGGCGTGACTGAGAGGGTGAGCACATGCGCAGCGCAGCCCGATCGCCGCGCCCGCACGAGCCAGTGATGCCGGAACGGATCGTGGAACTGCTGACTCCGGCCTTGGGTGCCGGAGATGTGTTCGTCGACGCCACCCTTGGGCTCGGCGGTCACAGCGCGGAGATACTGCGCGAGCGGCCTAGCACTTGGGTCATAGGGATCGACCTAGACAGTCAGGCGCTTGCCGCGGCTGGCGAATTCATCGGGACGGCGTCACATCTGGATCTCGTGCATTCCAGGTTCGACGCCCTGCGCGAGATCCTCAGTGACCTTGATGCTGGAGCACCGTCAGCGGTGCTATTCGACCTCGGCGTGTCAAGCCTTCAGTTGGACAGCGACGAGCGGGGGTTCGCCTATTCTCGTGACACAAGCCTGGATATGCGCATGGACTCAGAAGGTTCTATGAGCGCGGCGGATGTTGTGAATAGCTACAGCACAGGGGAGTTGGCGAGGGTGTTCTTCCAGTACGGAGAGGAACGCCACGCACGGAGAATCGCGACCGCTATCGCACGGCGCAGAGACGAGCACGCGATCCAGACATCCGGTGAGTTGACCGACGTGATTTGGCAGGCTCTCCCGGCCGCGGCGCGGCGCAAGGGCGGACATCCCGCCAAGCGCGTATTCCAGGCGCTGCGCATTGAGGTGAACGAGGAACTGATCGCGCTGCGCGCCGGGCTGGCTGCCGCTCTGGCAGTAGTCAGAGTCGGGGGGCGTGTCGCGGTGTTGTCCTACCACTCGCTGGAAGACAGGATCGTCAAACGAGCGTTCGCGGCGGGGATCAAGCCGGCAGTGTTGCCTGGCCTGCCGGTGATACCGCAGGAGTCTCAACCATGGCTTGAGGCGCTGACTCGTGGAGCTGAGCGGCCGAGCCAGACCGAAGTCGCCAGAAACCCGAGAGCTGCCTCGGCGCGTCTACGGGCCGTTGTAAAGATTCGGGAGACCATCGGAGTGGAGGTGGGCGCATGAGTACTCTGTTGCGACCCCGCCTTGTCTCTAGCCCGGAAGCTGGGCAGACTGACGCGGACGACTCGCCTCGGTCGCATCGGTCGCACAGACGGCGGGCAAACCGGCCGCGGAGTCGGCGCGTTGGGTCATATGAGGGAACGCCACGCGGATCAATGGGCACGGTGTCATTCGTGCTTCTGGTCGCCGCGATCCTGTCCGGAGGACTGATCGCGCTGCTGGTAATCAATAACTCTCTGGCACAAGGCTCCTTCGATCAGGCGAGATTGAGGGCGGAGAGCACTCGGCTGTTCGAACAGGAACAGGCCATGCGCCAGGAAGTTGAAAGACTGTCATCGCCGGGGGATCTGTCGAAGCGGGCCAAAGCGCTCGGCCTGGTTCCGGCTGCCACGATCGCATACCTGGACGTGGCGTCAGGCAGGATCTTGGGAGTGCCGCTCGCGGCCGGGGTCGCAGCGACCGCGCAGACCCAAGAAGACACAGTTCCCGCCCAAGACGCACCAGAGGCCGCGCCAGGCTCACTTGACCCGGCCATCGATTCCGCGACGACAGATTCCAGCGTGGAACCAGAATCGGGTAGCGGCGACGGCGCGACTATCTCCGGTGGAACCGCCTACGACCGGGCCGTAGTGAGCGGTGGAGGGTGATGAGCACTCGTACACCCACTCGACCGAAGACGCGCCCCGGGCCAGCCGCTGTGCCGCCACGGAACCGTCCGTTCAGACTCGCTGACTCACGGCGCAGGATCCAAGTGCTGCTGGTCGGTTTCGGATTTCTGCTGAGCCTATTCGGGGCTCGGCTGTTGGAGCTGCAGGCGATCAGGGGCGACGAACTGGCTGCTTCCGCCTTGGGTCAGCGCATCGTGACTTCGCCGATTCCCGCTACGCGGGGCAAGATCACCGACAACAAGGGAAGGCCCCTGGCTGTCTCGGTTGAGGTGCGTGACATCACAGCGGATCAACAGGTGGTTGGACCAGATGGGCCGGCGGCCGCCGAAGTCCTGTCGCCGATTCTGGAGATGCCAGCTGCCGAACTGGAGCCTTTGCTAACCGGTACTAAGCGGTTCATCTACTTGAAGAAGGCCGTTCCGCCGCAGGTTTGGCGCGACATTCAGACCTGGCGGGCCGACGCGAACAACACCGGCAGAGTTCTGCAGGGAATATTCAGCGAGCGGCGCACGATCCGGGATTACCCGAACGGGTCACTATCCGCGGGTGTTGTCGGGTTCGTCAACGACGAAGGGCGGGGGGCCGTCGGGCTTGAGTACGGCCTCGACGCCGAGCTGGCGGGCACTCCGGGATCGGTGACCTACGAACGGTCGGCCGAGGGCACCGAGATACCGACTTCGGACGTTCAGCGCGTCGACCCCCAGCCGGGGACCGACGTGCGCCTGACGCTGGACGCGGATCTGCAGTGGGCTGCCCAGAATGCCGTAGCCGCCATGGTCAAGAAATCGAAGTCCGATTTCGGGATGGCCGTCGTGATTGAGATCGGCACCGGCCGCGTCCTGGCCATGGTGACGGCTCCCAGCTTTGACCCCAACGATCCAGGCAAGGTAAAGCCGGAACGCTGGACCAATCGGCCAGTGACATGGGGAATGGAACCTGGGTCCACGGCGAAGCTGATGTCAATCTCAGCGGTACTGGACCAAGGTGCGCTGAATCCGCGCAGCAAAGTCGTTGTCCCGGGCTTGTTGACCCGGGGCAGCAGAGTATTCCGCGATTCCCACGCTCACGGAATAGAGCAATTGACCCTCGCGGGGGTGCTGGCTGAGTCGAGCAACATCGGGACGATCCTCGCCTCGGAGGAGATCGGTGGACGCAAGCTCTACGACTACCTGAAGGCGTATGGGGTTGGAGAGCCGAGCGGAGTGGACTATCCCGGGGCACAGACCGGTTATGTGCCCGCCCCTAGCGACTGGTCTGACAGCACGTTTCCGACTTTGGCCTTCGGCCAGGGGATGTCGCTGACGGCTCTACAGATCGCGAACATCGTGGCGACGATTGGGAACGACGGGGTCAGGGTTCAGCCCAGGTTGATTGACGGCATGGTCCGCCCCGACGGGACCTCGACAGCTACGGCGCCTGTGGAGCAGGGTCGGGTCATCTCGCGCAAGACGGCTCAGACAATGCAGCGCATGATGCAGCTCGTTCTTCAGGAGGGCGGTACAGCCGCTGGTGAAGGGGTCCCCGGCTACTTGATGGGAGGCAAGACCGGCACGGCCCTGCGCTACGACGAGAAATGTGGCTGCTACAGCGGCTACACGGCTTCGTTCCTTGGGATGGCGCCCGCGGATGAACCCCGACTGGCCGTCGGCGCCTGGTTCGACCATCCACGGGCTGGGTACTACGGCTCCGAGCTCGCCGCTCCAGTGGTGAAGAAGATAATGACCGCTGCTTTGGCGTCTCAAAACATCCCGGCCACGGGTGGCAAGCCGGCTCACTTCCCGCTGCGCGCTGATGGGCCCCGCTGAGCCACATCATGGAGCAGCGTCCTTCGGTGGTTGCCCGCCGGATCGCCGACGCCCCGTCCTTGTGTGGAACGCGGTCCGTGGAGGGCCTGGAAGTTGTGGTCACCGGCATCACTCATGACTCCCGTCGGGTGCGGCCTGGTGACCTGTATGTCGCGTTGCCTGGTGCGCGAACTCACGGGGCGCGGTTTTGTGAGCAGGCCGAGACTCGCGGCGCGGTCGCGATCCTGACCGATGAGGCGGGCGCACGCATTGGAGTGCCACCGGGGATCCCCGTCATCCAGGTGAGCCGACCAAGGGCGATTCTGGGGGACCTATCCGCGTGGGCCTACGGCAACCCCGCCGACGATCTGACGATGATCGGCGTCACGGGAACGAATGGCAAGACCACGACCACGTACCTGTTGGAGGCTGGCCTGTCGGCGGCGGGTCTACTCACTGGCGTCATCGGCACTACTGGCGTCCACGTCGGCCCCGATCGTTGGCCCAGTGCGCGCACGACACCAGAGGCGCCAGATCTTCACGCGCTGTTGGGCGTGATGAGGGATGCGCGCGTGACTCACGTGGCGATGGAGGTATCCAGCCACGCACTTGCGCTGGGCCGCCTTGACGGTGTCGTGTTCGATCTTGCCGCTTTCACGAATCTCAGCCAGGACCATCTGGACTTCCATGCCTCCATGCAGGACTACTACGCGGCCAAGGCGGGTCTGTTTGATCCCGGTCGCGCGGAATCGGCCCTGATTTGCGTTGACGACGACTGGGGTCGGCGGTTGGCGTCCGGTTGCCAGATACCGGCCCGCACCTACTCCCTGGTGGCCGATGCGGACTGGACCATCGGGGATCTTGAAGTCGCGGAGTCAGGAGCCTGGGAGGGAATCGCCGTCGGACCGGGCGGAGTTCGGACTCGGCTTGGTTCGGGCCTGCCGGGTCGGTTCAACCAAGCCAATGCACTTGGCGCCCTGGCGTGCTGCGCCGCCCTTGGTATCGACCTGGCCGTGGCCGCGGACGGGATCAGGGAATGTCGAGGGGTCCCAGGGCGCATGGAGGTAGTCGTAACCGGCGACTACTGCGGCATCGTGGACTACGCCCACTCCCCGGACTCGGTCGCGCGGGCCATCGAGACGGCCAGGCATCTATCTACCGGTCGCGTTCTCGTGGCTATCGGCTGTGGGGGGGACCGGGACTCGGCGAAGCGCGGCGACATGGGTAGGGCGGCAGCCGCTGGTTCTGACCTTCTGGTCGTGACAGACGACAATCCGAGGTCAGAGGAGCCCGGCACGATCCGCGCTGCCGTGCTTGACGGGGTCGCGCGAGTTCCCAGCTCATCCCGGCCGGAGACGGTTCAGATCGCTGATCGCAGGGCCGCAATAGGCTTCCTGGTGTCGCGCGCGTCGCGGGGAGACGTCGTGCTCGTGTTGGGCAAGGGTGACGAGTCAGGACAGGAGGTCTCGGGCGTGGTCTATCCCTTCGATGACCGCGAGGTTCTCGCGGAACTGGCCGCCGAGGGGAGGAACGAAGCGTGATCCCCATGACGCTCCGGGAGATCTCGGACATCACTTCAGGGCGACTCCATCAGGACGACGGGGCTGGTGAACCGGTCTTGGGCGTAGTAGCGGACTCGCGCGAGGTTTCACCCGGTGACTTGTTCGTCGCCATCGCCGGAGATCGCGTAGACGGCCACGATTTCGTGGATCAGGCGATGTCCCTCGGAGCTCGAGGGGTCCTAGCGGAACGCGAAGTTCCTGCCCCAGCGGTGATCGTGCCCGACTCGCTCGCGGCACTGGGCCAGATCGCGTCACACGTGCGTGGGAGCCTGCCGGAGGCGAAGGTAGTCGGTGTTACCGGATCATCCGGCAAGACCACGACAAAGGACCTGATGGCGTCCGTCATGGGATGGCGCGGCCCGGTAGTCGCTCCGGTTGGCTCCTACAATACGGAGCTCGGATTACCCCTTACTGTCTTGACCGCGGACGCTGGTACGCGGACTCTCGTGTTGGAGATGGGAGCCCGGGGGTCAGGGCACGTCGAGTATCTGTGCGGGATCGCGCGCCCGGATGTGGGCGTAGTGCTGAACGTCGGTTCGGCCCACTTAGGTGAGTTCGGTAGTCGCGCGAACATAGCGGCGTCCAAAGCGGAGCTGGTCGGGTGTCTGCCGCCAGAGGGCACAGCGGTCCTCAACGCTGACGACAACGCTGTGCTGGCGATGAGGCAGATGACCACGGCGAATGTAGTCACATTCGGCGTTTCGGCCGGAAGTGATGTCCGAGTCGTTGACGTGAGCTTGGACGACTGCGCGCGCCCTACGTTCGACCTGGAGTACCGAGGAAAGCGAGCAGCGGTCCGGCTGCGTCTGAGCGGCGAGCACAACGTAATGAACGCGGCCGCTGCCGCAGCCGTTGGCTTGTCGCTAGGTCTGCCTCTGTCGGAAGTGGCACAGGCTCTCGGGGAGGCGGCTCCTGGGAAGTGGCGGATGCAGGTGCAAGTCACGCCCGGCGGTGTGACCGTCGTCAACGACGCTTACAACGCGAACCCTGAATCGATGGCCGCCGGCCTCAAGGCGCTGGTTTCGATGGCGCGGAGTCGTGGAGTGCGGTGCTGGGCGGTGCTGGGCGAGATGAGGGAGCTAGGTCCAGGTTCGGCCGAAGCTCACGACGCCATCGGTCGCCTGGCGGTCCGGCTGGATGTTCCGAAGCTCATCGCAGTCGGGCCGGGGGCTCGCGCCATCCATCAGGCGGCCTCGCACGAAGGATCCTGGTCGGGTGAATCGGCATGGGTGCCAGACGCGGCCTCGGCACTCGGTGTCCTGGTTGAGGGTTTGCGACCCACGGATATTGTCTTGGTCAAGGCGTCGCGCGCCGTCGGCCTTGAGGGTGTAGCTGAGGGACTTATGGCTGACAGCGAGGGGCGGTGTGGCGCCTCTTGACGCTGATAATCCTTTCGGGTGGCCTGAGCGTCCTGGTTTCTCTTCTTGGCACGCCCCTGTTGATCAGTAGGTTGCGGCGCAGAGGGTACGCGCAGGCGATCAGGCAATCCACGGCCGAGATCAACTACCCGGCGCATGACAGCAAGCAGGGCACTCCGTCGATGGGCGGGCTGGCGATGATCCTGGCGATCCTGGTTGGGTACCTGGGCACTCACGCGGTCTTCTGGTCAGCGCCTTCGGCGTCCGGGCTACTCGCCCTGTGGCTCATTCTCGGCCTGGCGGCCGTTGGGCTCGCCGACGACTATCTGAAGATATTCAAGCGGAGGTCAACCGGGGTCAGGGCGCGCACCAAGCTGATAGGGCAGGCATTCGTGGCGGTCACTTTCGCCCTGTTGAGCGTGCAGTTTCCCGACGCGAATGGGATCACTCCGGCCTCGCAGGCCATCTCGTTCGTGAAGGACACCCCGCTAGTGCTTCCGGTCGCGATATTCGTGCTGTGGGTGTGGTTCCTCGTAACTTCCACGACCAATGGCGTGAACCTGACGGACGGGCTGGACGGGCTCGCGACCGGAGCAGCGCTGGCTTCCTTCGTGACCTACATCGTGATCACGGGGTGGCAGTTCGGCCAGTCGTGCGGGCGGTCACCAGTTGAGGCCTGCTTTGAGGTCCGCGATCCGCTTGACCTGACGGTCCTGGCATCCGCGTGCGCGGGTGCGTGCTTCGGCTTCCTGTGGTGGAACACTCATCCGGCCCGCATCTTCATGGGCGACACCGGTTCCCTGGCTCTTGGGGGTGGCATCGCCGCGCTGGCGATTCTCAGCCGCACCGAGCTTCTGCTGCTGCTGGTCGGGGGGCTGTTCGTGCTGGTTACGGCTTCGGTGATTTTGCAGGTCGCCTCGTTCAAGCTGACCAGGCGGCGGATTTTCCGAATGGCTCCTTTGCATCATCATTTCGAACTGAAGGGGTGGCCGGAATCCCTGATTGTGGTCAGGTTTTGGATCATCCAGGGTCTGTTCATCGGCGCGGCGGTGACTGTCTTCTTCGCCGAGTGGGTCGTGCTGTGACGCTGGATCTGGACGGCTCACCGAAGTGGTCGGCAGTGCGCGCGTGTGTGGCTGGGATAGGCGTCGCTGGATTCGCTAGCGCGAAGGCTCTGGCCCTGGCTGGGGCGAGTGTGATCGCGGTTGACCGCGGCACGAGCGCTGAGCACGAACTCCTGGCCACCAGACTGCGTGACGTTGGCGCGGAAGTTCGGCTCGGCGACGGTGATTCCCTTCCCGAGGGCGTGGATCTTCTGGTCGTCTCCCCGGGGTTCCCGCCAAACGCGCCAATCATCGCCCAAGCGTTGAAGCGCGGCGTCGAGGTCTGGGGTGAGTTGGAGCTGGCGTGGCGGCTCAGGGGACCGGGCGCTGCTCCTTGGCTGGCTATCACGGGAACGAACGGCAAGACAACGACGTGCCTCATGCTGGAATCCATGCTCAGGGCCGCCGGTCACCGGGCCATCGCGGCCGGCAACATTGGCGTGTCCCTCGTGGGCGCTGTAGTGCGCGGAGGACTCGATGTCATAGCTGTTGAAGTCTCCTCGCACCAGTTGCCGTTCTGGCACACGGTGAGCCCGCTGGCCGCGGTTTGCCTGAACGTCTCCGCGGACCACTTGGACCACTTCGGCACGATGGATGCGTACATCGCGACCAAGGCGCGAGTGTTCGACAGGTGTCAGATCGCGGCCGTGTACAACATCGCGGATCAGGCCACAAGGCGAATGGCCGAGGCCGGTGCGCTGGCGCCGGGGTGCCGCGTGATCGGGTTCGGGCCGCGGCCGCCCCAGCCTGGGCAACTCGGGGTTGTTGACGATCACCTCGTTGACCGGGCTTTCGGTGGCTCCGCCGCGGACGGGGTGGAGATCGCGTCGCTTTCCGATGTGCGTCCCTTCGCCCCTCACAACGTCGCCAACGCTCTGGCAGCGGCGTCATTGGCCAGGGCCTTCGGTATCGACGAGGAGGCCGTCGGTGAAGGATTACGTCAATTCGTCCCTGCGCGGCATCGCATGGCCGATCTGGGGATGGTCGGCGACGTCCGTTTCGTGGATGACTCCAAGGCGACCAATGTCGACGCCGCTCGGACCGCGCTGATGGCGCAAGAGCCCGTGGTGTGGATCGCTGGTGGGACCGCTAAGGGTCAGGACTTCGACGAGTTGGTCCGCGATTGCGCCGACCGGATGCGTGGCGTCGTCCTGCTCGGCGCCGACCGAGGCCTCATCTTGGAAGCTCTGCGACGACACGCGCCGGGGATACCCGTAGTTGAGGTCCGGTCGACGGACACTGGAGCGGTTGGCGAAGTCGTCGCGGCGGCGGTTGACATGGCACAACCTGGGGACACGGTCTTGTTGGCTCCAGGATGCGCGTCATGGGACATGTTCGATGACTATGCCCAGCGCGGAGACAGATTCGCCGAGGAGGTCGTGAACCTTCGCGAGGCCCGTGGGGAGAGCCGTGATTGATACGTCAGTTCAGGAAGGGCCGACGCTGCGTGATCGATTGCGGACGCACCCGGCCAGCATCTACTACTTGATGTTGGGTTCGACTCTGTTCTTGCTTCTGCTAGGCGTGACCATGGTGTGGTCCGCGTCGGCCATCGACTCCATTCGGGAATCGGGGAGCAGTACCGGGCTGGTGTCGAAGCAGGCGCTGTTCGCCGCCCTCGGACTGGTCGCGATGTTATTCGCGGCCAAGCTGCCGGTGTCGACGCTTCGCGCCGCCGCATGGCCGTTCATGGGCGTGACGTTGGCGCTGCTTGTCCTAGTGTTGGTCGTTGGCGTTTCTGTGTTCGGTCAGAAGAACTGGCTTGAGCTTGGCGGACCGTTCCGGTTGCAGCCATCGGAGATCGCGAAGCTGGCGTTCATCGTGTGGGCGGCTGGAGTCTTGGCGCGCAAGCGTCGCGATGTCATGGACTGGCAGACCCTGCTGGTTCCAGTCGTCCCCGTTGGCGGGGTCTTGATGTTCCTGGTCGTGGCCGAGGGAGACTTCGGGAACGCCATGATCATCGGCGTGATCATGATCGGGATGCTCTTCGCCTTCGGGGCCCCGCTGCGACTCTTCGGGTGGGCGGCGGTGGTCGCTGCCGGAGGCGTGGTCGTGGTAAGCCTCATGGCGGAGCACCGGATAAGGCGCTTGACGGCGTTCCTGGACCAGGATGCCGACACGCTCGACGGGGCGTGGCAGGTCACTCAGGGCACCTATGCGCTCGGGACTGGTGGTTGGTGGGGAGTGGGGCTGGGCGCGAGCCGCGAGAAGTGGGGCAGTCTTCCGGCGGCCCACACCGACTTCATCCTTCCCGTCATCGGCGAGGAGCTGGGCCTGTTCGGGACGCTGGCCGTACTTGGGTTGTTCGCGGTGCTCGTATACGCGCTGTTGCGGCTCGCCTGCGTGACGTCTGATCTGTACGTCCGCTTGCTCGGCGTCGGCGTCGGGGTGTGGTTGATGATCCAAGTGATCACGAACGTGGGCGCGGCACTGAAGATGCTCCCGATCACAGGCGTGGTTCTGCCGCTGGTTTCGTACGGCGGCTCGTCGCTCATACCCCTACTCGTCGGAATTGGGTTACTGCTCGGCGCTGCCCGAGGACACTCCCGACGCGGGAGATCCGCTGGGTCCGGTCAGCTGGCAGCCGACGGATGAGCGGTGCTGAGCTGCTCCATGTCGTCTTGGCTGGCGGGGGCACCGGCGGCCATATCGAACCGGCTCTAAACCTCGCGACGCAGTTGCGTGCCCGGCGCCCGGATCTGCGGATCACGGCTCTTGGGACAGCGCGGGGTCTTGAGGTGGACCTGATCCCGCGGCGCGGATACGACTTGGAGTTGATCCCGGCAGTGCCGCTGCCGAGGCGCCCGGGAAGGGACGCGGCCACGTTGCCCGTCCGCCTCGTTCGGGCCGTTCGTGCCACGCGCGACGTCCTGGCCAGACTCGATGCTGACGTCGTCGTCGGGTTTGGCGGGTATACGTCCATCCCGGCATACCTGGCGGCTTGGCGTGAACACAGCCCGTTCGTTGTCCACGAAGCCAACGCCAAGGCGGGTCTGGCGAACCGGATTGGCGCCAGATTGACCCCGTTCGTCGCGGAGAACTACGCGGGGTCACTCAAGGGAGCGGTCACTCTGGGCTGCCCGCTGCGCCCCTCCATAGCGTCGCTGGACCGTGCACGATGTCGTGAGGACTCCCGCGTGTCTCTGGGCTTGGATCCAGACCGCAGCACTTTGCTCGTGTTCGGCGGATCCCAGGGAGCGGAGCGGCTCAATGAGTCTGTGGCTGGGGCGCTGCCAGCTCTCCTGGGTGCCGGTATTCAGGTAATCCACGCGGTCGGGCAACGAAACGAGTTGCCGCCGACTGAGCCGGGCTACCAGCCTCTTGCTTTCATTGAGCACATGGATATCGCATACGCGGCGGCTGACCTGGCAGTGTGCCGGGCAGGGGCAATGACTTGCGCCGAGTTGACCGCGGTTGGGTTGCCTGCGATCTACGTCCCTTACGCGGTGGGAAACGGGGAGCAGCGCTTCAACGCGCAGCCCGTGGTTCGAGCCGGTGGGGGCCTGATGGTCTTGGACTCCGAGATGAACCCCGACACGCTGCTACGTGCTTCGCTGCCATTGCTGCGCGAACCAGCCAGACTTGAGGCCATGTCAAGCCATGCCTCGTCCTACGGAATCCGAGACGCGGCCGCACGTTTGGCGGACATGGTGGAGCACGCTGCGGGGGTGATTTGATGCCCACGCCGGAGCCGCGACCTGGCGATCTGGGGCGGGTTCACATCCTCGGAATCGGCGGGTCTGGCCAGTCCGGCCTGGCTCGGCTCATGCTTGATCGCGGCATTGCCGTATCGGGCAGCGATGTGCGCGACGCCGCCCGGATGCGATCGCTGGCCAGCGAGGGCGTGAAGGTCTACGTCGGTCACGACGCAGCGCATCTTGGATCAGGACGTGAGTCAGCGGACACCGTCATAGTCACCTCGGTTATCGCCGAAGACAACCCGGAGCTCGTCGAGGCCCGTGACCGAGGCTTGCGGATTCTGACGAGAGCACAGGGGCTGGCGATCATGATCGCGGGAAGCCGGATTGTCGGAATAAGCGGTACGCACGGGAAGACGACGACGACATCGATGATCACCGTCTGCCTCAACAAGTGCGGCGCTGATCCGTCGTTCGCCATTGGCAGTGAAGTCCACGACTTGGGCAGCAACGCACACACTGGCTCCAGTGATTTGTTCATCGTTGAGGCCGACGAAAGCGACGGGGCCTTCATGCTGATGGATCCCGTGGCGGTCGCGGTGACCAACGTGGAGCCGGACCACATGAACTTCTGGGGGACCTTTGACGCCCTCGAAGCAGCTTTCGACGACTTCGTCGCACTGCCGGCGAAGAACGACGGGTTCTCCGTCGTGTGGTGCGATGAGCCAGCCAGCCGGGCCCTGGCGGCACGCGCCACCGACAAGGGCGTGAACGTGTTGACCTATGGAGAGTCTCCCGACGCTGACTACAGGGTGAAGATCCTCGGCAGTGAACGCGCCGGCTACAAGTTCAACGTGTCGCGAGAGGGCGAGAGCCTCGGGGATGTGACGCTGCGGGTGCCTGGGCGCCACAATGCCTTGAACGCGACTGCCGCCTTGGCCATCTGCGACGGACTCGGCTACGACACTTCTGTCGTGATGCGGGGTCTTAGCGAGTACGCGGGCGCCCGGCGCCGCTTCGAGTTCAAGGGAGAGGCCGGGGGGGTGAGGGTCTATGACGACTTCGCGCACCACCCGACAGCGGTTCACGCCACGTTGGCGGCCGCGCGGGAATTCGTCGGGTCGGGGCGAGTCATCGTGGCGTTCCAACCGCTCCACTACTACCGCGTCGCCATGTTTGGCCGTGAGTTCGGTCAGGCGCTCGGACTCGCGGATGAGCTAGTGATCCTTGAGGTGTGCGGGGCCGGGGAGGAGCCTATCCCCGGCGCGAGCGGTCAGTCGCTGGTCGCGAAAGTGCCGCTTCCAGCCGGTCACGTCGTGTTCGAGCCCTCCTGGTCCAATGCGCCCGAGCGCCTGGCTTCGCTAGTCCGGCCGGGGGACATCATCATGACGGTTGGCCCAGAAGATGTTGCCCTACTGGGCCCGGAAGTGTTGGCGCTGCTACGAGAGCGCCAGGAGGCTCAACCTGGGCGGGATCCTCGGTGAGATCCACAATCAACGTCTTGTCGCAACTGATCGCTGAGGACGAAGATCCAGGGGATCCTCAGGTCAAGCTCAGCAAGCCGAAGCGCTCAAGGCTGCGCCTTGCGATCTACGCGAGTCTGCTGGCCCTAGCCCTAGTAGCCATAGGCTGGCTAGGGTCGTGGAATTCGCCGATCCCTGTGCGCGAAGTCGTGGTTGAGGGGAGCGACGAGGCGTCGAAGGCGGAGATACTCCAGGTGGCGGCCCTGCGGGAGGGAACGCGCATCAATGAGGTCGACACCGACGGGATCGCGGAGCGGGTCGTTGCGATCTCTGGGATCGAACAGGTTGATGTTGAGATCTCCCGTCCCTGGTCGATCGTGATTCGCGTGGTGCAGCGGCATCCGTTCGCAGTCGTGGCCATGGACGAGGGCTACTCGGTCATAGACGAGTTCGGCGATGAGATCCGCACGGCGCGAGGCGCCCCCAAACGCCTCCCAGTGGCGCAGGGCGATAGTGAGCAGATGCCGCTGTTGTTGTCGATACTTGGGGAGTTGCCTGAGGACTTCCGGCGCGGCATCGCCTCAGCTCAGATCGACAAGGGCGGATACGCGGTCCTGAAACTGCGCCAGGGCGGAGCCACAGTCATCTGGGGGTCCGCAAGCCAGGCTGAGGAGAAGTTGGCGGTCCTAGCCGCGCTGCTGCCCCGGAAGGCGAAGACATACAACGTGTCTGTGCCAGAAAGGCCCGCGATGACCGGGAGCCTGGACCTGCCCAAGGAGAATCGGGAGCCGCAGGCCTTAGATCGACGTTGAGTCCGGTCAGCGGGCGGCGCGAGCCCAGGATCGATGCAAACCTAAGGTTGACGTTGAGACTTTTCCTCAAGAAATCGCCAGATTGCGTTGCGGGGGGTCTTGCGGTGTGGTGTGACGCGCATTACCTTCGACCAAGGCCGCAGGTAGACCAAGCATCGACCTCAAGTCGAGGTGTAGGTCGAGAGGTGGCCCTGGGGATTTCGGATTAACTTGGCCGCTTGATGGCGGCATGGGAGGGGACTTCGTCGTGGCAGCTCCGCAGAACTATCTAGCCATAATCAAAGTCGTAGGAATCGGGGGCGGTGGCGTCAACGCCGTGAATCGGATGATTGAGGTTGGGCTCAAGGGCGTTGAGTTCATCGCGATCAACACCGATGCTCAGGCACTGCTGATGAGTGACGCTGATGTCAAGTTGGACATAGGGCGTGATTTGACGCGGGGGCTCGGGGCTGGGGCTGATCCGGTTGTGGGACAGCAGGCAGCTGAAGATCACGCCGACGAGATCGAGGAAGTGCTCAAGGGCGCCGACATGGTGTTCGTCACCGCCGGCGAGGGCGGTGGAACCGGTACCGGTGGCGCCCCAGTTATCGCGCGCACCGCTCGCAGTCTTGGGGCACTCACCATCGGAGTTGTGACCCGTCCCTTCGGGTTCGAGGGCAGGCGGCGCAGCACCCAGGCCGAGACCGGCATTGAGGCGCTTCGCGGTGAAGTCGACACTTTGATAGTCATCCCGAATGACCGCCTGCTGTCTCTGACGGATCGTCAGATCAGCGTCATCGACGCTTTCCGCCAGGCGGACCACGTTCTTCTGCAGGGAGTTTCTGGAATCACGGACCTGATCACGACGCCCGGACTGATCAACCTCGACTTCGCGGACGTGAAGTCGGTGATGCAGGGTGCGGGATCTGCGCTGATGGGGATCGGTTCTTCCAGGGGCGAGGATCGCGCGATCGCCGCCGCCGAGTGTGCCATCTCAAGCCCGCTGCTCGAAGCGAGCATCGAGGGAGCTCACGGAGTGCTCATGTCGATAGCGGGCGGAAGCGATCTTGGGCTGTTCGAGATCAATGGGGCGGCTCGCCTCGTTGCCGAGGCAGCGCATCCGGACTCGAACATTATCTTCGGAACGGTCATCGACGACACTTTGGGCGACGAGGTCCGAGTGACAGTGATCGCAGCCGGATTCGACGGCGGCATGCCGAAGTCCCGTTCCGAAGTCGCGTCCGAGAGGATCAGTCTTCCGGACTCAGACACGGTCGGTGTTTCCCGGTCTGGCGCCCGCGAGGTGCGGGAGCCGGCGTATGCCACTGGGGTGCCAGCGGGAAGCGGCGGGACACCCGTGGAGCCCAGGCGGATCGTGTTCGACGCTGTGGATGATGACCTGGACATCCCTGACTTCCTGAAGTGACGCTTGATGTCAGAGATGATCTCGCAGTAGGCCTGGAGCGTACTCGGAGCCGTATCATGGCCGCCGCCAATGCGTGCGGGAGAGATGCGGGGGAGGTGACACTGATCGCTGTCACCAAGACCTGGTCCGCTAGCCACGTCAGACACCTGGCGAGGCTGGGAGTTCGCGATTTCGGGGAGAATCGGGACCAGGAGGCTCGCACGAAAGCCGAGGCGTGTGCCGATCTGGACATCAACTGGCATTTCGTCGGACAGTTGCAGCGCAACAAGGCCTCGTCGGTGGTTCGGTACGCGGACTTCGTTCACTCGGTCGACCGGGTACCGCTGTGCCGGGCTCTCGACTCGGCCGCAGCCAAGGTTGGACGACGTATCAAGGTATTCGCGCAGGTGAATCTGCAGGCTGGCCCGCAGTCAGCCCGCACCGGACGGGGTGGCGCCAACGCCGATGATCTAGAGCGCGTGTGCGCCGCTGTGCGGTCCGCGCAGCACCTGGATCTGATCGGCTTGATGGCCGTGCCGCCGTTGGGTCAGGACCCTGCGGATGCGTACAAGCGTCTGGCTGTTCTGCGGCAGTCGGTTCTGCGGGACTTTCCGGAGGCGGCGTGCCTGTCGGCCGGGATGAGTAGCGATATCGAGTTGGCGATCCGCGCGGGTGCGACACACGTGCGGGTTGGCACGGCGGTGTGCGGGTATCGAGAGAATGTCAGGTAACGTCGTGGCACGGAATCCTTCCGACCTCCCCATAGGTGGGCCGGGGCTGAGTCAGTCCAGGTCTCGACTATGGTTTGGCCGGGGAGCAACCGTGGCACCTCACTTCCCCACGCGAGGAGCGGGATCATGGCGACAGCGATGAAGCGGCTAGGTGTGTACCTCGGACTTGTCGAGGACGAGCCTGGCTACGACGGATACGACAACGGGCAGGATGGCCGCGGGTTCGGCTACTCCGATTCCGGGTCTAGCTCGGCTAGCGCCGCGTTGGCGACCGCGACGCAGAGTCTGGAACCGGTCGATCTGCGCAAGCCAGCCAGGTCCCCGGCTGTCGCTCCGGTCGACCCCTACAGCATTCACACGATCCATCCGCGCTCATACAATGACGCGCGGCGGATCGGCGAGGAGTTCCGCGCCGGGTCACCCGTGATCATGAACCTCACCGAGATGGATGACTCCGACGCCAAGCGCATCGTCGATTTCGCCGCTGGCTTGGTCTTCGCGATGCGAGGAAGCATCGAGCGGGTCACTCAGAAGGTGTTTCTGCTTTCGCCAGCCAACGTGGATGTCCGAGATGCCCCGGCTGTGCGCCAGGCACGGGATGGCTTCTTCAACCAGAGCTGACCTTGCCACAGATCGCCGGCCTTCTGGCCACACTGCTGTGGCTGTACATGTTGGTATTGATAGGCCGATTGATCTTCGAGTGGGTTCAGGTCTTCGCGCGAAATTGGAAGCCGAGCGGGGTTCTGCTAGTGATAGCTGAGGCTATCTACACGGTGACCGACCCACCTCTGCGAGTGATTCGCAAGTTCCTTCCACCGATTAGAATCGGTCAGGTTGCCCTGGATCTGTCGTTCCTAGTGCTGATCGTGCTGCTGGGAGTCGTCGTTTCGGTCCTGTCGGCTTTCGCCGCCGCATAGCGGATCGCAGCGCGTCGCCACCCGTGGATCAGCCGCTACTGCCGCTGGACCCAGATCGTGAATTCAGGTTCGGTTGAAGGGAATCCCGGGCCCTCACACGTTCCCTGCTTCAGGTCGGTTGCGAGAACTTCTGCCGAGATGTTCTCCCGATGTTCGTCGACCGAGGCCGCGACTGTTGGGTCGTCGGAGTTCCACACCAAGGTGATGCGATCGCTCACATCGAGACCGCTGGACTTTCGTGCCTCCTGGGCCATTCGGATGAAGTACCGTGCCACGCCGGCGCGGATGAGGTCACCGGTCAGGCGCAAGTCCAGCGCGACGGTGTCCCCATCGGATGAGGCCACGGCCCAGCCTTCGAGCGGGGTTTCGGTTGTGATGACGTCATCAGCGGTGATCGCGACCGGGCCAAGCGACTCGACGCTGACTTCGGCCTGACCACTTGTCTGAAGCGCATTGGCGAGCGCCGCAGGGTCGCTGGATCGGATGGCATTGGCCACAGCTTGCGTGTCTTTGGAGAAGCGTTGTCCGAGGGACCTGAAGTTCGGCTTGATGGTTGTTCGCACGAGATCCTGGCCAGCGTCGGACAGCGCGCCGATGCCAACACAGTTCAGTTCCTCGGCCACTTGAGCACGCAGTTCGTCGGGAAGGTCATGCCATCCTGCCGCGCCAATCAAAGCCGTGCGCAGAGGTTGGCGAGTACCGATTCCCGATTCCCCTCTGGCGGTCCGTCCGAGCTCCACGAGCCTGCGCACGAGTCGCATGTGAGCTATCAGTTCGTCATCCAGTGCGGATCTGTCGACTTCCGGCCAGAGCGCCAGGTGTACTGACTCGGGGTGGCCTGGGAGCCGGAACAAGTCCTGCCAGAGGCGCTCCGTGATGAAAGGTGCCAGTGGCGCCATCGCGAGTGTCAGCAGCCGCAGGCAGTCGTGGAGAGTGGACAAGGACGCCGGGTCGCCGACCCAGAATCGCCGCCTGGAGCGCCGGACGTACCAGTTGGACAGGTCGTCGATGAAACAGGCCAATTCCCGCCCGGCGGACTGGCTGTCGAATCGTTCGAGCGCTGCGTCCACCTCAGCAGTCATGCGGTGCGCCCGGGCCAAGGCCCAGCGATCGAGCACGTGGCGCTGGCTGACAGGTGGCGCCTGGTCAGCCGAAGCCGGATCCCATCCTGAGGCGCGTGCGTACAGAACCTGGAATGAGACCGTGCTCCAGTACGTCGCGAAGGTCTTGCGCCCAACTTCGGCTATGGCCTTGTGGCCGACGCGCCGGGCCTGCCACGGTGAGCCGCTGGCGAGCATGAACCAGCGCACGGCGTCCGCGCCGTGTTCGTCCATGAGCGGGATCGGATCCAGGACGTTGCCCAAGTGCTTGCTCATCTTGCGGCCTTCCTCATCGAGGATGTGGCCGAGACACAGGACGTTGCGGTAGGGGGACTGATTGAACACCAGGGTTCCGATGGCCATGAGCGTGTAGAACCAGCCTCTGGTCTGGTCGATCGCCTCGCAGATGAAGTCCGCTGGGTAGCTTTCGGAGAATTCAGACCGTTGCCGGTGCGGATACCCCTCCCCCTTCTCCCCCACTTCGTGGGGGAGCGGGCGGTACCCCCACTGGGCGAAGGGCATCGCGCCGGAGTCGTACCAGCAGTCGATTACTTCGGGCACTCGCGAAGCCGTACCTGAGCAGTCGGGGCACGGGATCGTCACCTCATCGACGAAGGGGCGGTGTGGGTCGAGTGACGACAGATCTCGCCCCGATAGTTCGGATAGTTCGGCCAGTGAGCCGACCGCGACCATGTGCGCATCGGGGCACCGCCAGATCGGCAGAGGAGTGCCCCAGTACCGATCCCTGGACAGTGCCCAGTCGACGTTGTTGTTGAGCCAGTCGCCGTAACGACCCCACTTGATCGATTCGGGGTACCAGTTCGTGTTCTCGTTCTGGTTCAGGAGCTCAGTCTTGATTGCCGTCGTGCGTATGTACCAGGAAGGCTGCGCGTAGTAGAGCAGCGGCGTGTGGCAGCGCCAGCAGTGGGGGTAAGCGTGCTCGTAGGGGACGTGGGCGAAAAGCAGGCCGCGCTCGTCCAGGTCAGCGACGAGCTGGGCGTCCGCCTTCTTGAAGAAGACGCCGCCCACAAGCGGCAGGTCTGGGCGGAAGTGACCGTCAGGCAGTACGGGATTGACGACGGGCAGGTCGTAGTCCCGGGCGACGGCGAGGTCGTCCGCTCCGAAGGCTGGGGCGATGTGGACCAATCCGGTTCCGTCATCGGTAGTGACGTACTCGCCGTTGGTTATGTAGTGCGCGTCTGGCACGTCGACGAGCGAGAAGGGGGGCTGGTATCTGATGCGCTCCAGTTCAGAGCCCCGGAACCGGGCGAGCTCGGTGGCGGTGTCTGCGACTACCCGATCCGCTAGGGCGGCGGCGACAAGCAGCACCTCGCCATCGGTCGTGCGAACGACCACATACTCCGCGTCCGGCTTCGCGGCGACGGCGGTGTTCGACACTAGGGTCCAGGGGGTCGTCGTCCACACCAGCAGGTTGAGCCCTGGGAATCGCTCCTGCCACTTGGCGTCGAGCACGGGGAAGCGAACGTAGACGGACGGATCGACGACCGTTTCGTAGCCCTGCGCGAGTTCGTGGTCCGAAAGCCCTGTGCCGCAACGCGGGCAGTAGGGCGCGACCCGGTGGTCCTGGACGAGCAGCCCCTTGTCGAAGATCTCCTTTATGGACCACCACACCGACTCGACGTATGAGGAGTCCATGGTCCAGTACGCCGCGTCGAGGTCGACCCAGTAGCCCATCCGATGGGTCATGGCTTCGAACTGGTCCACGTGGCGCAGGACGGATTCGCGGCATTTGGCGTTGAACGCGGCGACTCCGTACTCTTCGATGTCCTCCTTGCCCGAGAAACCCAGTTCTTTCTCGACCGCGAGTTCGACCGGCAGCCCGTGGCAGTCCCAGCCAGCCCGGCGCGGAACGTGGTATCCCTTCATCGTGCGATGACGCGGGAATACGTCCTTGAAGACACGAGCTTCGACGTGGTGCGTGCCTGGAGTTCCGTTGGCTGTAGGCGGTCCCTCGTAGAACACCCAACGCTGCGCTCCAGATGTCTTGGCCAGTGACTTGCGGAAGATGTCTTCTTGGCGCCAGAAGTCCAGGATCCCCTTCTCCATGGCGGCCACGTCATCGATACGCGCGGGCATCTCGCGATACATGCTCTCCTCCACAGACCGATCGCGGCCCGCGAAGTGGTCCGATTGCGCGTCGGTCAGACTGGTCAGACTACTCCACAGGAGGCGGACCGATGAAGATCGCGACTCGCGTGAAGCCGGGAGCGGCACGTGCTCGCGTTGGCGGGGAGAGCTCGGAGGGCGAGCTTGTGATCGCGGTCACTGAGCGTGCCGTCGACGGTCAGGCGAGCGAGGCCGCGCGGAAAGCGCTGGCGCGAGCGCTCGGGGTCGCGCCCAGTCGCGTGCGATTGGCTCGCGGAGCACGGTCGAAGATCAAGCTTTGGGAGGTCGACTGTGAGCCAGGCGAGATTGTGGCCAGGGTGCGTGCTCTGCGCAGACAGGACCTGACCGGCAAGCCGGGCGGCGTCGCCGGGGGCGGGGAATCGTGCGCGCCCGCTTGATCGGATGGCAGATAGTTCCTACACTACGGGGTCTGCTGCGTTCGGCGAATCGGAGAGTCATGGCCAACGGGACCGTCGGTCGTCTGCGCCGAGCGGTGTCTGGTGCCGCCAGCCGGGTCGCGTCACGTGGTCGGGGCGCCACCGAAACGACGTCCGCCGCGCCGGTAAAGAAAGCACCGGCCACGAAGCGCAGGCCAGCGAAGAAACCCGCACCAGCCAAGAAGGCCGCACCGGTGAAGAAGCCCGCGCCCGTGAAGAAGGCCGCGCCCGCCAAGAAGGCCGCGCCCGCGCCCGCCAAGAAGGCCGCGCCCGCCAAGAAGGCCGCGCCGGTGAAGAAAGCCCCACCCGCACCCGCCAAGAAAGCCGCACAGGTAAAGAAAGCCCCAGCCGGAAAAGGTCTCCTGCCGACTCGTCCGGGCGAGAAGCCATGGACCAAGGCGGAGATCGAGGCCATGAGGCAGGAACTGGCCGATGACCTGATCGGGCTGGACGAGGAAATCGAGGCGCTTGACGCCGACCTAGCCGAGTTGATCTCGGAGGGATTGGACCGGGCCGGAGACGACCCCGGGGACGCTGGAAGCAAGTCGTACGGGCGCGAGAGCGAGATGGCAATTGCCGACAACGTCCGGGAGATGCGCGATCAGGTGCGCATGGCTATCGAGCGCCTAAACTTCGGCGGTTTCGGGATCTGCGTGTCGTGCGGTGAGCCGATCGGCAAGCTGAGGCTGCGCGCGTTCCCGCGGGCAACGATGTGTATGGATTGCAAGCGCCAGCAGGAACGGCGCTGAGCACCGGAGCTGACACGCCAACTGACGTAGTCTGATGAGTCATGATCACCCCGGCCACCAAAGTAACCCGGCGCGGTCTCGCCTGGGTCCTGGCCGTAGCGGTAGTCGTCGTGGGTGTAGATCAGTTCACCAAGTGGCTCGCCATCAAGCACCTGGAAGGCCATCAGCCAGTGGAAGTCCTGGGCGACTTCCTGCGGCTGTCATTCGCGCGCAACTCTGGGGCGGCCTTCAGCATAGGGACGGGGCAGACCTGGATCTTCACAGTCATCGCTGTTTGCGTCGCGATCGGGATCCTATTCGCGGCCACGCGTGTCACTTCAGTGTTGTGGCTAGTCGACCTGGGGTTGCTGCTTGGGGGAGCGGCCGGGAACCTGGTGGACCGCGCGACCCAACCCCCTGGGTTCGGCATTGGTCACGTCGTCGACTTCATCCAGCTTCCGAACTGGCCCGTCTTTAACGTTGCCGACATGTCCGTCGTCATAGCTGCGTGCGGATTGGTGGCTCTGACGGTATTCGGGGTGCCCGCAGCTCCGGCGAGCTCAGACCCAGAGCCTGCCCAGGACGGACTGGGCGGCGTCTTGACCGCGCCGGACGGAGAAGCAGGGTGACCGAGCGCCGGTTTTCGGTGCCGGAAGGGCTAGAGGGCGAACGCATCGACGCGGGGTTGGCCCGCCTTCTGGGGCTGTCCAGATCGAAAGCCGTGGATCTGATCGGCCGCGGGCTGGTACGTCTGGACGGCGCGGCTTGCGGGAAGTCTGACCGGATGAAGGCAGGGGACTGGCTGGAGGTGCAGATCCCGGATGAGCCAGCGCCGACCAAGCAGGCCCAGCCCGTACCGGGACTACGAGTTCTCTACGAAGACCGTGACCTGATAGTCGTGGACAAGCCGATCGGAGTGGCGGCGCACGCCAGTCCCGGCTGGGAAGGGCCAACCGTTGTCGGCGGACTGGCTGCCGCTGGGTACCAGCTGTCTACGTTGGGCGCGGAGGAGCGGCGGGGCGTCGTTCACCGTTTGGACGTTGGAACCAGCGGGGTGATGGTTGTCGCTCGCAGCGAGAACGGGTACAGGGACCTTAAACGCCAGTTCCGGGACAGAACCGTGGTCAAGATCTACCACGCCCTTGTCCAAGGGCACCCGGACCCTTCGTCAGGCACGATCGACGCCCCGATCGGGCGGCACCCACGTCATGACTACAGGTTCGCCGTCGTCGCTGGCGGCAAGCCGAGCGTGACTCACTACGACACTGTGGAGGCGTTCCGATTCGCCAGTCTGCTCAGGGTTCGGCTGGAGACGGGCCGGACTCACCAGATCAGGGTGCACATGTCAGCGATTCATCACCCGTGCGTAGGTGACCTCACCTACGGAGCTGACCCGGAACTGGCCGCGCGTCTCGGGCTGACTCGGCAGTGGCTGCATGCGGCAGAGCTGACCCTGCGACAGCCATCGAGCGGCGAGGAGCTCACCTTCCGGTCCGACTATCCCGATGATCTGGCCGAAGCGCTCCGTCGTCTCTCGGACTGACACAGCGGGCGGCGCCGAGTCACCAGGAGCCGCCCCCTCCGCCTCCCGACCCACCACCTGATGAGAATCCCCCTCCACCGCCGCCGGACGAGGACTGTGTCGCGCTGTAAGCGGCGACCGCGCCGGTCGACACTGACGCGACTCCGTAGGAGAGCGCTCGGCCCACGTAGTACGTGCTCATGGCGTTGCGGTACCCAACATCGTCGGTCGCCATTCCCACGTCGGGCTTACAGGCCTCGGCCCAGGTGTCCGCGCAGCCGAGCGCGACTGCCCAGGGCAGGTACTGAAGGAAGTACTGAACCTTCAGGCTGTAGTCGAATCTCTCAACTGAAGCCTTGGTCGACAGGGCAGTGCGCAGTCCGCAAACCGCGTCTCGGTTGTGCAATCCCTCGGGGCTTAGCGTCGTGGCGAGGTCGCGACCTGACCACAGGCCCGCTATGGCCGGAATCGCGAACAGCGCGCCCAGGGCTTGGGATTGCGAGGCGACTAGCGCCACGAACGCGATCGACGGAAGAAGCGCCGAGATCACGTGCAAGGCTTGGCCGGATCCCGACTTGGTGGCCTGGCCGGACGCGATGGCCGCAGCGGTCGATTCACTCTTAACCGCGGACATGGTGGACTGAATGATCTGCCCCATGGCCACGGATTTCGACTCGATGCGCTGCGAGCTACCCGGAACTCCTAAGCCAAGGTTGGTCAGGAGCGTCAGCGCGCCCGTCATGTCGGTGGGCATGGGGGCTTCAGTGCGTTCGATGTTGATCCAGTCAGGCTTCTTCTTGGTGTTCATCTTGCTTGGGTCCACAGTCAGCTTCAGCACGCCGGCTGTTGACAACTGCAAGAGCAGAGCCTGGAAAGCGTCATCCACTGGCTTCTCATCCGCGGTCCACGTCAACTGCAGGATGTCGGGACCGGGTGCGACGAACGACGGCGCCTGGCTCGCTGCAGGTTCCTTGCGCTTGCGGATCTGCCAGTAGAGCAGTGCCGCCGCTCCGAAGCCAAGAAGGATCAGCAGTGCTTGCACAAGAGGCTGAGCCAGCGGTCTCTGTGCGTCGGCGACCGGGGTCGCGGTGAGGCCGGTCGGCGCGAATGTGGCTTTCCATGTAACGGGGGACTGGCGGGGGAGCGGACCAAGCTTCTGCGTGTAGGTGTCCTTCCCCGCGAGCTGTGGGGTGCATTCTCCGGTGTCGGTGATGCAGCGCAACCCGGTCGGCGGAGCCGGCAGCTTGGCTGTGATCGTTGCCGACTGCATCGGCATGGTCCACCCAACCCCAATGACGTCCCAGTACCACTGGTAGTCGGGGGAATCGGGGATGGTCGTGATGGCACCCTTCGCCGACGTCGTGATGCGGTAGTGATTCACCGTGCCGCGCTTGTACGTCACGGCCGCGCTGCCGATTTTCGCCACCAGAAAATCGTTCTCGTAGTAGGTCGTGTACGGCTCGGGGGCGCACTTCCCCGCCTCTGAGCACAGCTCGATCTTCTTGATGGTGACGGGGTGGCGCACGTTCGGATCGACGCTGTTCTTCTCGTCGAAGAAGCGGAAGATGCCATGCTTCGTCTCAGTGAACCTGACGTCGAGCGTCTCGACGGAGTTCAGATCCCCGGTCGGGGACAGGTCATACGCAACGTCGTAGCGCGAGATGATTGAAGTGTCGCTAGTGCTGGCTGACGAAGTGATCTGCGAAGTGATGTTCACTAGGGCCGGGAACGCCAGGATTGCGATCCACACAGCGATGACCGCGAGGATGCGTAGTACGCGCGAGCGGTATGCCAGGTATGCGATTACGACGGCCGGTACCGCCACCCAGAGCCAGTCCATGGCGGGCTAGAACTCGACAGTCGGGGGCTTGATGGTCTCCTCAGCCGCCATCGTCTCGATGACACGAGTGCCGCTGACGTCGAGTATGTCGAAGTACTCGCGCTTGCTTTCGTGCATGGCCGATGCCGCGATGTTGAACGGGACCGTCTCGATCTTGGTGTTCCATTGGCGGACGACGTCGTTGTAGTACTGCCGACTGAAAGCGATGCGGTCTTCTGTGTCCACGAGCTGCTGCTGCAGTTCGCTGAAGTTCGTTGAGGCTTTGAGGTCTGGATACCCCTCGGACAGTGCGAAGAGGTTCTTCAGGGCTCCCGACAGAGCGTTCTCCGCCCCCGCGGCCGCTGCGGGCGAGCCAGCGGCCTGGACCGCGGTGTTGCGGGCCTCAGTCACAGCTTCGAGCGTGCCCTTCTCATGAGTCGCGTAGCCCTTCACCGTAGAAACGAGTGTGGGAATGAGGTCGTGCCGCCGCTTGAGCTGGACGCTGATCTGCGCCCAGGACTCATCGACCTTGTTGCGCACCGATATCAGTGAGTTGTAGATGATCACGCCGACGATCACGATCAACACCACGATCGCCAGCAGGACAATGACCCAAACCACGGCTTCCTCCAGGTTTCGACGCTTGGTGTTCTGTGAGTCATTCTCCACCGCTGAGCACATTGATGCCGCATTGGGAGCTTGTGAGTTCCGGCTCGCATAGGGTGGCCCGGTGACTGACGTGTGGACGCTCGCCGAAGTAGTCGCTGTTGTTGAGAGACGCTTCGACCCCAATGTCGCCGAGGAATGGGACCGCGTTGGGCTTGTTTGCGGAGATCCCCATCAGCCCGTGACGTCGGTGATGTTCGCGGTAGATCCATTGCGGCCAGTCGTCGACGAGGCAATTGAGTCGGGGGCCCAGCTGCTGGTGACCCATCACCCGCTGCTCTTGGCGCCCGTCCACGGAGTACCTGCCACTACCGCCAAGGGCAAGATCGTGCATGACTTGATTCGCGCCGGTTGTGGTCTGCTGACCGTTCACACGAACGCGGACGTTGCCACCGATGGGGTTAGCGATGCCATCGCAGATGCGATCGGGCTCGTCTCGAGGCGCCCGATCCGTCCGATTCCGGACCGCAGCATGGTCAAGATCGTTGTCAATGCGCTTCCGGGTAATGCCGAGGCCGTGATCGATGCGATGGCAGATGCTGGAGCTGGCCGAATTGGCGACTACGACCGGTGTGCCTACTGGGTTGACGGGGCAGGGCAGTTCCGCCCGCTCCCCGGTGCCGTCCCGCACGTTGGAAGCGTCGGTCAGACAGAGCTCGTGTCGGAGAGGAGGGTCGAGATGGTCGCACATGCCGACTTGGTGCCCGCGGTCGTCGAATCTCTGCGAGAGGCACACAGCTACGAGGAGCCGGCCTTCGATGTCATCGATCTGGTCGACTTGCCTGGCGGCCGGGGACTCGGGCGGGTCGGCACGCTGGAGTCAGCGATGACGGTTACCGGCTTGGCCAGGAGACTGAGTGCCGTGCTTCCCCTGACGGCCCATGGCGTGCGAGTCGCGGGCGACCCTGACGCGGAAGTTCGCACGGTGGCCGTTTGCGGCGGGGCCGGGGATTCCCTCCTGGGTGAAGTGCGCCGGATCAACGCTGACGCGTATGTGACCGGTGACTTGCGGCACCATCCCGTTACAGAGCATCTCGCCGATGGAGGTTGTCCCGTGGTGGACATCTCGCACTGGGCCGGTGAGTGGCTGTGGCTCCGCCACGCGGCGGACTTACTGCGTGCGCAGGCGGCATCTGGGGGCGTGAACCTGGAATGTCGGGTCTCGGACATTGTTACCGACCCTTGGACACTGCACGTTGGGAGCACCGTATGAAGGCTGATCCGTCTGCTCAACGGCGGTTACTCGATCTGCGGGACATCGACGGGAGTCTGTTGCGGCTACGCCACAGGGTGCGTCAGTTGCGGGAGGATCCGCGCGTCCGAGATCTGTCGGGGCGTGAGGGGGACATCAAGAACGAGCTGGTCCGTGTCGGCGCCGAGGCCCAGGACCTTGTCCGCCTGGTCACCAGGGCGGAGGATGAGACGGCCCGAGTACGGCAGCGGGCGAAGCGGGACCGCGAGATCGCGTCGTCGGGGGTGGGGGCACGCCAGCAACAGGATCTGCAACACGAGCTGGCGACCTTGGCGCGGCGAGAGAGCGAGCTTGTGGATGCCGAACTGGAGCTCATGCAACGGCAGGAGGACCTGGCCACGATTATCGCGCAGCGTACCGGGCAGCTCGAGAAGCTGGGTCTAGAGCTGAAGGAGGCTGTCGAGGCACGAGATGCCGAACTGGCCCGGCTCGGCAGTGACGAGCGCGAGTTGGCGGCGCACAGGGCTGAACTTGTGTCTGGGATTCCGTCCGAGCTGGTGGGCGCGTACGAAGGAGTCAGGGCTGAACGGGGAGTTGGCGCGGCCGAGCTTGAGGGGAATCGGTGCATGGGTTGCCGACTGGATCTCGCGCCCATGGAAGCTGAACGGATCAGGTCTGCCTCGCCCGACGAGGTGGAGTTCTGTGAGGAATGCGGCTGCGTTCTCGTGCGGTGAACCTGTGCGTTGAGGCTGTCGCGGTGTCCGGGTCCCTCCATCCCCTCCGCCGCAGAAACGGCCGTTCCGGCCAAACGCGCCCTTTCGGGTACAGGCGCGCCCGTTGCAACGGTAGTTTCCTTGCGTAACGGGCGCGTTTGTCAGGAACGGCCGTTTCCGCAGTGGGGGAGCCGCGCTGCGGGGTGGTGGCACGGCCCAGGAGCGGTATCCTGGCGAAGGATGAGCCAGCCGGGCAGTCGCGGCGCCTTAAACGTGGCGTCGAGGAAAGTCCGGACTCCACAGGGAAGGGTGGTGGGTAACACCCACCCGGGGTGACCCGCGGGACAGTGCCACAGAAATCAAACCGCCGGCCGTTAGGCCGGTAAGGGTGAAACGGTGGTGTAAGAGACCACCAGCGGCTGGGGTGACTCAGTCGGCTAGGTAAACCCCACCCGGAGCAAGGCCAAGAGGAAAGACCGAGAGGTCTGACTGCGCGAACGATGAGGGCGTCCCGTCCGAGTTCGCGGGTGGGCCGCATCAGGTTTCCGGTAACGGAGGCCGCAGATGGATGGCTGCCGTCGGCTTCGGTCGGCACAGGATCCGGCTTATAGGCTGGCTCATCCCCCAAACACGCTCTGACTAGGTGTGATGGGGGCCAGATCTGCGACGATGTCATCATCAACTACCGTGAGCCGATGGCGATGGGAGAGCGAATGTCATATCGAGTAGTTCGCAACGCTGCTGTGTCAGCTGCCATAGCCGTGGCCCTGCTGATCCCAGCTGGAGCGATCGCTCAGGCCGCTGATGCATCCGGTTGCTCGGGTGAGGTGGTCTCCTCCGGCGCTGATCGGGGAGTAATCGACACGGTCACCCTGCCTGGCCCCGGCGGAACGAAGGACGACCCGTTCCGAGTGGATTCCAGTGGTTCGGTCGCT
Organism: Candidatus Nanopelagicales bacterium; assembly: GCA_030700225.1. Classification (NCBI taxonomy): domain Bacteria; kingdom Bacillati; phylum Actinomycetota; class Actinomycetes; order Candidatus Nanopelagicales; species Candidatus Nanopelagicales bacterium. The sequence continues at coordinate 30,084 of JAUYJT010000061.1, forward strand.
TGGAAGGGTAAGACCGCGAGCGTGATCACCGGCGGATCCTGGTCGGTGACCATCATGGGGATACCGTTCCGCAGCGGCACGTTTGACAACGAGGCCGGTGACGACAGCTCCAGCGGTGTGCAGGACTTGTCCGTGCTCCCAGCTCCTGTGAAGTGGTTCCTGATGGGTTCCGCACGGATTCCGGTTTCGGGCACCGTGAGCGGATCTGGCGGCACTTGCACCGCCAGCATGTACATCTCCGGATCAGGTTCTGCGACATTCTCGCCGCTGTTCCTGGCGGGTATCACGATGGCGCTCCTCGGCTTCCTCGGGCTTGTGGCGATGTTCGCCGGGACGAAGGTCGTTGGCATCGCAGCGGCTCCAGCCTCGCCGCCCCCGCCTCCCCCGCCGCCCCCGCCTCCGCCGCCGCCCGGACCTGGAGCAGTCGCATGAACACGAAAACTCGACGCCGCCCAATCCTGGGCTTCTTCTCCGGGCTCGTATTCGCGATCGGTATCTCGCTGCTGCTGTTCGTCTACGGCGTGCTTCCGATGACTGTGGTGTGGCTTGGCTTCGTCGCGTTAGCGGGTGCCGTCATCGGTGTCGTGCTGGCATACATCGCACCGGCCAGGGAGCCCGCGGACGGCGCGAGCACAGAATCCGCCTAGGGCGCCTGGATGTCGGCCGTCCGTGCCAACTTTCGGACCCGGCGGCGTGACTTCAGGTAGAGCCAGGGGCCTGCCACGAAGCCTCTACGTTCGGCCCTGACCAACTCCCTGGGGTACTCGTTCGTGCGAGATTGGTTCTTCTCCGAGTTGAGCGAGAACATACGCCGAATGCCCCGGGGAACCACGCGCAGCAGACGCAGCTTGGCGCCGCGCAGGTGTAGGAACTCGCGGAACAGGTAGGCCGACAGGCCTGAGCCATACGCGGACATCTGCTGGCTCAGTGCGTCTACGCTCTGCCGGTGGAAGTGGCGCACCATGGCTCGCGGCTCGTAGACGATCGTTCCTCCGCTGGCGATCACTCTCAGGAACATGTCGAGGTCCTCGCCGCCGCCAGCCGGAGTGCCAGCGCCGAGAGCCTCATCGAATCCGCCGAGTGCCCGCAGAGCCTCGGTCCGAAACGCCATGCTATTGCCGCTACCGAACAGGCCAGCCGAGAACGGGAACAGTCCGCCTCCGTCGCCTTGGGGCCCGAGTCTCCAAACGCTTGAGTCGGTCGTTGCGGTGCTCCAGACCGTGCGCTTGTACCCCTTGGTGAATCCTGAGCCCTCCTCGAAGAGTTGCTCAGCCTCCGACAGCAGCGAGCCAGGCAAGACCAGTCCCGTCACAGAGGTGACTCCCAGGTCCTCGCTGAACGTGGCCGCCGTCGAGCGGAGCCAGCCCAGGTCCACGATGGCATCGTCGTCCGTGTACGCGATGAGATCGACGTCGGCTGCGAGCGCGGACCACAGTGCTGCGTTACGCGCGAACGACAGCCCAACCCGATGCGCAGGAAGCAGGAGGAGCCGGGTGTCGGCGATCTCGGCCACTACTCGGGCAGCGGCGCCCGACGAGGGCGCGTTGTCCACTACGACGACCGAGAAGTCGCCGACGTAGTCCTGTGCCAAGAGCGCACGGATGCTGGCGGGCAGCATCGGATGCTGTCCCAGAGTGCATACCACGACGATTGCGCTTGGGGCTGGGCCTACGATATCCAGCCTGCGCGCGCACGCGCTGATCGGCGCCCGGCATGCAGTCACGAGGTCGTCCGCACACTCGATTTCGTCCGCCCTCACGTGCTCGGCGATCTCATCGCCAAACATCCCGCAGGCATCCTCACGCCAGGCGTCCGGTCCAGCGGGGACGCGATCTGGCTCGACAAGTAGCCCGCCCAGCGGCTCGGAATGAAGCCGAACGGTCAGGTGTAGTCCAGCGCCGACCGGGACACCATGAGGTTGGCTTGGATTCGACAGCTCCAGGTCTGCACAGAGCAAGGGCCTAAATCCCGCACCGGCTGAAGTAGTCATTCCCGAACTCCTCGCTGAACGCAGCCTGCTACGAACCCAGTTGACTAGTATCTTGGCCCGCCGGGATGCCGCTCGCGGTGCCAGGATACGACCATGCAGCAGGAAGCCAGACCGCTAATGCTGGTCAACGCTGCGAGCCTGGCATCGGCGACCATTCTGACTTCCGGGCTGGGCGTTGTGTTCTGGGCACTCGCGGCGCGGCTCTATGATCCGGCCGGGATTGGGCTAGCGAATGCTCAGATCTCGTCCGCGACGCTGGTCGCGACCTTCGCTTCGCTGAACCTGGGCAGCATGCTGCTGCTCTACCTTCCCCGGGCTGGCCGTCACACCCGCTGGATACTGGTTCGTGCCCATGTCGTCGTCATCGCACTGAGCTTCGTAGCGGGCGCACTGTTCGTGGTGCTGGGACTCGGCGAGGACTACCTGTCCGATCCAGTGTCGATCGCGGTCTTCATCGTCGCGGTCCCGTCGCTCGCGATCTTCATGGAGCAGGCGGCGATCCTTCTGGCGATGGGGGCGGGCCCTGCCGTCACCGTCGAGAACGCTGTCTTCGCGATCGCCAAGATGGCCCTGCTGCCCGTATTCGCGGGCCTGGCTTTGGCCAGTGGGATCTTCGCCTCGTGGATTGTTCCGAATGTCCTGGTCGTGGTCGCCGTCGCGTATTTCACATTTGGCAAGCTGGTTCCGCGCCAGGAGCGGGCGGGTGAGAGCATCGAGCTTCCGCCCAGGCGGCATCTCTGGCCGCAGATGATCAAGCTCTACCTGAGTTACGTCGCTAGTCAGCTGACGGTCCTGGCCATTCCGCTGGTCATCATCTCCACACTGGGTGCGCAGCAGAACGGCTACCTGACGATGGCGTGGTTGATCGGGGTCGCGTTCGGCGCCCTCATCGTCAACATCACACAGTCCTTCAGCCAGGACGTTCGCAAGGGCCATGCGATCACGATGGTGGCCCTGAAGCGTCTGGCGGTGATGCTCGGCGTGATAGGAATCGGCGGAGGGGCGATCACGGTGATCGCCGCCCCACTGATCCTCCACATTATGGCGCCCGGCTACGCATCGGCCAGCACCGGCGTGCTGCGTCTGATCGGTATCGCCGTGCCGCTTCAGGCGATCTGGTTGGCCATGGCGGCGTTCCTGTGGTTGGAGGACCGAATCGGCTGGTTGGCGATCGGCAGTGGAGCGATCGCGGCTATCGCCATGGGCTGCACATTCGTGTTGGCTCCGGTGCTTGGAATAGCGTCGGCCGGCGTGGGCAGTCTGGCTGGCTTCGGCTCTCTGGCGCTGGTGAGCATAGTGCCGCTGATATGCAGAGTTCGGCGCGTGAAGGCAGGTCACGGCGACGACTGGGTCTGGACTGGTGACCGTCCGCCTACGCCCTCATCCTGAGCCGCGCCCACTCCTGCGCTGTCGCCAACTCCACTTTCGCTCGTGAAACCGACGCCCAGCGGTTGCCGAGCCACCCGCGTCTGTACTCGATGATCTCGAGCGACTGCCGTCGGCGCAGCAACAGCGCTGACCTGGACGGCGAACAGGGAAAAGGGAATTGCAGCACTCGGTGGTACTCGCCATGGCGCACCTGGGCGGGCACCGGGCGCGGCCCCATGTCCAGGATGTGGAGGTACGCGCCGACGAAGTCCACGCCACAGGCCTGCAAAGCGGGCCAGGACCCGAACGCGCGGGCGTTCAGATCGATCAAGTAGGGGTTGCCGCGGTCGTCGATCACCCAATCGGCATTGAAGAAGCCTGTGTAGCCAATCTGTTCGACCAGTCGCCGCGTTAGACCCTCGATGCTGGGGTGAGACGTCACAGCCGCCAGAAGCGGCGGCCCTTTGGGATCGGTTGGCTCTGGATGTGAGAGGTAGGCCGCGGAGACGATCAAGTCTCCTTCCCGGGCGACCCCACCGGACTTGACCAGGCCCGTGCCGTGGAACGCCTGGACGAAAGGCGTGTCGCCCGACAAGGACGTCAGGTCATCCCAAGCGCGCGCGAGCTGATCAGCGTCTTCCGCGACACGCACTGCGGTGCCCGCGAATCCGGTCCTAGCCTTCACCACGACGGGGAAGGACCGTGCCGTCGGCCGGTCCCAAACTCGGGGAGTGGGAATGCCGAATCTCGCGACTGTCTCAGCCATCACCCACTTGTCGTACAAGACGGCGGGGTCGATCTGGCTTCCCACCCGTCGACCCAGAGCGGCAACCGGATTCGGCGCCGAGGCCACCGCTCGCGCCAGATCATCATGCGCTTGAACATCGACCACGTCGGTCCCCACTAGCGCGGGAAGATCAGCGTCCGGAATCGTTGCTGCCTGCCCCGGACGAGATCCCGGCACCACGAGTCTGCGCGGTCGGCCGTAGAGAGGCACGTCGAGTTGTTGCTGTGCGCGCAGGCGGGCCCCGCCCGGGCGGGCGGTCACGTGGCGCACGGCGAAGCCACGCATACGCAGGACTCCTGCCAAAGCGGAGAACGCTTCCCACGTGTGTCCGTCGACGAACAGAACTGCGGGCTTCTCGCGCGACATTCAGGCGGTCCCTTCCGAGTCCCGGCGCGCTCTGTCCAAACCGAAACTTCCGGTGATGAGCGCAACATCTGAGGGGTGGCGTTGTAAGGCTGTGCTCACCTACGCTGGTTGTGGGTGAGCCGCACGTGACTCATCGTAGGCGGATCGCCCGATCGCTGACGATCGAACTGGAGAAGTGAGATGTTCGGAAAACGCAAATCTGCCAGGCGTCGACGCGGCGAACCTGGACAGGATGGTGACACCGTGTCCGCACTGCCGAAGTACGAGCGCCGGCGTCCGGCGCGCGTAAGGCGGCCCTCCAATCCGCGCGTAAGTGTGATCGTGCCAGCGATGAACGAGGCCGCCAACATCCCCACCGTCTTGCCCGCCCTTGCTGACTATCACGAAGTGATTCTGGTCGACGGCCACTCGACCGACGGCACTGTCGAAGCTGCGCGCCTGGCTCTGCCAAGCGTTCGTGTCATCGAACAGACCCGCACCGGCAAGGGAAACGCCATGGCTTGCGGATTCGCGGTGGCAACTGGCGAGGTGATCGTGATGTTCGATGCCGATGGCTCCGCCGATCCCGCTGAGATTCCATGTTTCGTTCAGGCGTTGGTGGATGGGGCGGACTTGGCTAAGGGAAGCCGCTTCCTGGACGGCGGCGGCAGTGAAGACATCACACGCTTCCGCCGGTTGGGTAACTCAGGCCTGAACGCTCTCGCGAATGTGCTGATAGGCAGGCACATGACCGACCTTTGCTACGGCTACAACGCGTTCTGGGCTGATCAGCTGTACCTGATCGACCTGCCCGATACGAACGCCGAGACCGACGAACCAATGCTGCCCGGCGACGGCTTCGAGATCGAGTCCCTAATCATCGGCCGGTTCGCCCTGTCTTCGGCGAACATCACGGAAGTTCCAAGCTTCGAGCGTGTACGTCACTACGGCACATCCAACCTCAACTCGGTTCGCGATGGCGTCAGGGTTCTGCGGACGATCCTCGAGGACAGGATGTACGCGAGGCGCATCCGCAGGCTCGCGCACCGCAGGCAGTCGCAGAACCGTCCGGCCCCAGCCATTCCGGGCTGGGTCAGAAGCTGAACGCCGCCACTCAAGATGGCGGAAGATCGAAGGGTCGCCGACACCGGCAGTAGAAAGACCGGGTTGCCCAGATCGTGGGCGATTCTGCTTGTCCTGACAGCGGTTCTGATCTTGGCCGGTGGCTTCCAGTCTGTGGGAGTGATCAACCTCGCTGGGGTGGCGGGACCGGTATCCGGTGGTGGCAAGGTCTCCAGCGAGACGACCGGCTGGACACCCATCTACCGGGAGGACTTCGATACTCCCGCGCCGCTGGGCTCGTTCCTGGTCACCTACGGATCCACCTTTGGCGCGTACCCGTATCCCTGGGCTGACACCAGCCGGAGCCTGCGCTCCGACCCCGGGTATTACCACCCTGGGAAGACCCTGTCCGTAGCTGACGGTGTCATGGATGCCTGGTTGCACTATGACGCTGAGCTCGGCCGTGTGCTGGTCGCGGCCCCGTACCCGAAGTTACCCAAGATGAGGTATGGACGCTTCGCGCTGAGGCTGCGTGCGCCAGCCGTTCACGGGTACCGAATCGCACCGATGCTCTGGCCGGACTCCGATCGTTATCCCACCGACGGCGAGATCAACATGCCAGAAGGAGGGCTGGCGCGCCGCGAGTTCGTCGCCTACGCTCACTACGCCCAGCCGACTGGGACTCCAGGGCCGACGCAGGACATCATCCCGACTGGCGTGAATGGTGAGGATTGGCACGTCTACGAGATCGCCTGGTCGCCGGGCAAGGTGGAGTTCTTCGTCGACGGTGAGAGCATCGGGGCCAGCACTCATGCCGTACCCGACAAGCCGATGCACTGGGTGTTGCAGTTCGAAACGCTGCTGAACACGGAGTCTCCGTCGCGCAGCGCCGAAGCTCACGTTTACGTGGACTGGGTAGAGGCTTGGAAATGGGACGGCTAGCAGTCGGCTGATAGGTCGGCGCGCTCATGCTAGCCGATCTCGATGAACCGGATGATGACGATCGCGCCCCAGACAAGCACGGAACAGGCAGTGGCGATGAGGAGCTGGCGTCGCTGATCCGGTCGGCCGAGTCCTCCCTCCACGGCTGCGGTGGAGGCGAAGCAAAGCGCGAGGACGGCGAATGTGATCAGGACACCGAGCGGTTCCGAGATCAGGATTGTCATCGCGCCGCCTCTCGCGCCGCTCCACGGCGCAGAACCCACACCGACGTCGCCCAAACGATGACCGCCTGCAGCACGAGCGTACCCAGCCCCGACGACTCGCGGGCGTAGAGAACGATCAGGCTGCACAGGATGAGGGAGGCAAGCCCGATCGAAACGGCGACGGCGATCGCGAGCGCGACCGTCCGGATGCTCACCACGAGCAGCGTCGCGAATCCGACACCGAGAAGGCTGAACAGGCCCACAACCGGCATCCTGAGCCACACGGGCGCCTGCATCACAACGAGAAGGACGGACACCGCTGCCCACATGACCAAAGCCAGCGCGGCCCTCTGCGTCGATTCCGCGCTCATGACTGCCTCCCAGGTGTCTGTGCGCTTCCGGCTGCGGCGGCCTGGGGCGGGCCGCCCGGAGACACGGACGGTGACTTGTCACCCACACGCACGAGGATCACGCCCGATGGGTTCCGGTAGACGATCTTGTACTGGCCCGAGGAAGTCAGCATCTCGACAAACACGTTCGCGAAGTCCGACGGTAGGCCATCGTTCTCGACCCCGTATTCGACCTGTGGCCGTGAGATGACGATGTAGGTTCCGACCGGGTTGTCTCCGATGAGTTTGTTGACCTGCTTGACGTCTGTCAGAGGCCATGAATCGAGCAGGTTTGGCGCCTCGTTGTACGAGGTGATGTCACGGTAGCTAGTCGGCCCGCCGTACCCCAGCGAGGCGATCGTGCTGCCGGCCGGTGCGAGCAGCGAGAACTCCTGGTCAAGCTGAAGATCCGTGTCCGAGATCCGCTCGAAGGACTCGTTCCCCCATTTCGCGAGAAGGAAGATCGGGAATGACAGTGCGATCACAGCCACAAACGCGACCCAAGTGTAAGGGCGAGACGCGGGCGGTCCTGGCGACACCAGGGCCGCTATCAGCATGGACGCCCCGGGCAGTGAGTAGAAGAACAGTCGCAAGATGCCTTCCCCGCCATACTCCTGCGAAACGACGATGAACGCTGGTGCCGCTGTGAGGATCAGTAGCGGCAAGCTCACGGCCTTCCCGGTGCGCCAAAGCCGGATCGCGCCCAGTCCCGCCAGACCCCACACGAGCAGAGAGAAGACAAGTCGAGCGTTGACAACCTCCAGGTGGGCGCTGCTTCCCGTGAGCCGATTCCCCACGCCGCTCTCAACGACGGCATCGGCGCGACCGATCCCCCCGAAAATCTGGTCCAAGTGTCCGCTCCAGAACGGTTCCGCGGCATAGCTGAGCCACCCGACCATCGCCACGCCGATGAAGACGACGATCGGCCATGGGCGCAACCTTCCGACCACTGCGAGCAGCGTCAGGGGCACGGCAAGGGCCGGCGGCGTCAACTGATGGGTCGCGACGAGAGCGAACGTCAGGCCGGCCAGCAAGATCAGCAGCGCCAGCCGCGTCGTGTGACTCTCGGCTGTCTCGGGTGGCTCGTGACCGCGGTCGGCGGACCGGACGAGGGAACTGAGCCACGCCAAGCCGCGCCGAGGCGTGCGGACAGCCCAGGCCTGGATTCTGATCGACCACATGTCGGGATCCCGGTGACGCAGGTACGTCAGCACGATGGCGATGAACGTCAAGTAGAGAACGAACGCGACGGACTGGGGCGAGAAGTAGTCCTGCCCAACCCAGTCGGCCATTACGAAGACGATCACGCCGATCCAGGGGGCGCGCCATCCCTTCAAGGTCGCGCGGCCAATCGCGAGCAGCGGCGCCAGGTAGGCGAGGAGCAGGATGATTGGAGCCCACTTCAGCCAGACGACCGGGCTGGACGCTCCGGTCGCGTCCGTCAGAGCCGCGGATCCGGAGAAGAATCCGGGCCAAGAGAATCGGGCATCCATTGATGGGCTGGGATGGCCAAGAGAGATGATCGATTCGGTGAAGCTCGAGTGGAGCCAGGCCACCGGGAAACGCGGTTCGCTCTCCACAAAGCTCGCGGCCCCATGAACGAGGACGGTCAGTGCGACGACGCCAGTGACCATCACTTCCGTGCACTGCCGGTGCCACCGCAGCGAGTTGGCCAGCACGGCGAGCACGACCGCAATCGCGACGTAGTAGGCGAGGGGCAGCGCCTGGATGAGTCCGTACGGGCCAATGGCGCTCTCGTCGCTGAAGCTCAGTGCGACAATTCCCACGCCCAGTGCCGCCAGAACTGTGCCCAGCGACGCCCACTTCATGCGGGCGCTGAGGTCAGTATCCCGTTTCAAGAAGTCCCCGTCCCGGTCGGTCGGCCACCGCGGCGGTCGGCCCTCGCGTGCAGCCGCTCGAGCCGAAGCCGCTGGATCTTGCCCGCCATGTACCCCAAGACCGTCGCGGTAAGTCCAACGGGCAGCATCGCGGCCCTCGTTACCCCCCAAAAGTCGCCACGAACAGCCGCGAGGAGGTGTATCCCGACGCCCCGCACAAGTGTCTTGACCACGTATGAACGCTCGCTACTAAGACCGGACTGCGTCCCAACGAGGGCCGCTACGGCTTCCTTCGAGCGACCCTCGTGATAGCAGCGCCTCCAGAAGTACGAAACACGCTGCCGAGACTTCGGGACAAGATGCTTCACGACGGGTCGCGTGTCGCGCAGGATCCGGCTACCGGGAAGGGCTTGGCTGAGCCGGATCGACAGCTCGGTCTCCTCGCAGCCAACGGGCAACTCGCCGACACGGCCTATCTGCGACCGGAAACGGCCAACCACGTCGAAGGACGTCCGCCGGATTGCCATGCTGGCTCCAATTGGATTGCGGATCGACTCGCCGGATTTCGGCATGCCGGTGTAGTCGCATCCCACGACCCAGCCGAATTCTGGCGGGAACCACTGCGGGGCCGATCCTCCTTCCCAGTTTGGTTCGACCGCGCCGCCCACGGCCACTACGTCCGGCGACTCGGCGAAGCGTTCACGATAGGCGGTGATCCACTCCGGTTGTGGGAAGGCGTCGTCATCCAGGAATAGGACAAGATCGTTCCCGCACGCGTCGATTCCCGTGTTGCGCGCCGACGACAGTCCGGGTGCTCCCTGGCTGCTCAGCACGTTCGAACCCTGAGGGGCGAGCTCGGCGAGTGCGCGTGCCAGGAGAGCGTCGTTGTGATCGATCACGACAATGACTTGATCGCCCGTCTCGAGCTGCGCTGTCAGTTCGCTGACCCCAGAGGCGAGCTCGTCCCACCGCTTCTGGGTGTAGGCGCAGACGATGATCCCCGCCGTCAAGCTGCTCAGTGGGTTCTCTACAGGGGGGATGCCCGCGCTCGCGGGGGAACAGCCGTCCGCGGCATCGCCCGCATCCGCAGCGCTCATGGCTGGCCGTTCTCTCGTCAGGGACTCGTGGCCTTGCTCAAACTTACAGAAGCCAAGCCACCATCCGCACATGGGAAACGGCGACAGCTAGAGCCGCCCCCGTTCCTGGGGGAGCGTTCCCCTCTACGCAGGGGAGTACGTGTAGGCCTTGACCCAGTCCACTTGCACGTGACCCTCGGCCGACTTCGACGGAGCGGTCGACTCGATCTGGGTTTCCATCTGCAGTACCCAGTGCATCGGCTTGGACGGCACGTACTTCGTGCTGGATCCGATGGACTTGCCATCTACCAGGAACTCGACCTTGCCCGGCGACCAAAGCGTCTCGTACACGTGCCAGGCGCCCGGCTTCACACCTGCGCTGAACTGATCTTGCCCACCAGCCGCGCGAGCGTAGTGGTGGAATGCCTTTAGCGGATCTCCGGTCAGGTCTCCTTCGGGGAAGTCGATCTCTCCGTCGTCCGGCCAACTCTCAGAGTCCGGCCAAAGCAGCGGGGCAATCTTGTACCCGGGGATCTTCTCGGCGCGCAGGCGCATGCTGAACCGGCCATACGTCATCTCCGGGAGGCTAGGAGTCGGTGCGGCGACAAGGTAGCGGCCCAGTTCCGAGTCATAGTGCAGCCACGCGTCCAGAACGCCACTAGCCACGGAGAGCGTCTTGCCCGGGTGGTAGTAGCCGGGGTTGGAGCGCTCTTGGCGGCTGGTGTCGGTCCACGGGTACGGGTACGCACCGAAGTTGGAGTATGTGCTCAAGAAGGAACCGAGCGGTGCCGTGGTGTTGAAGTCCTCGGCGAAAACGCTCTTCCAGCCGGGCAGATCGCCTACCGGCATGCCCGATGGCACCGGTGGCGCCTTCTTTGGCTTCCTCTTGACGTTGACGAGCTTCACCTTGTATTTCGTTCGGCAGGACGCGGAAGTAACGGCCACGTTGAGCTTTCCCTTCTTCACGCGGGCCTTCGCCTTCAACTGTCCGCTGCCCGCCTCCCGGGCCACCTTGGTCCCGTTTTGCCCAAGTCGCACGGACACGGGGGCGCAGCGGTCCTTCGCGAACTTCGCGGTCGCCGAGACCGTTCCGGCCACCACGCGACGCTTCGTCTTGCGCTTGGACACGGCGCTCTTCGCGGCCACACGGCTAGCTTTGGCTGACTTGCCCCGCCCGATCTTGCCCTTGAGCAGGTAGACCCGCCGACCGGTGGGACTGGCAGCGGATAGGTCCGCTGATACAGCCGCAGCCGGGGTTGGCGCCACAGCCGCCGCGCTCGCGCTGGCCCCCACAACAGGGAACGCGATGGCGGTGCTCGCCAACAACGCTGTCGCAATCCGTAGTTTCTCGCTCACGCATGGCTAATCGGCAGTGTGCGGTTGGGTTCTTGAGCGCAATGCACCCATCGAGTTCCGGTACTGAGGCCTGATTCACGTCAGGGGGAGAGAGCGGATGGGAAATCGTGGGTTAGGTGACCCTAACCACGAACGGCGCCACATGACTCGGTGCGAGCGACCAGGGGGATTCGCTCACACATCGTAGTTCTGTGTGATTCATGTCTCTAGCTGGTCATCGAATGGTCGCAGATGTGTCGCAGGAATTGGCCTACGTTGCTCAAGTTGCCGTGCCGCAGTCCGGTCCGGCACTCGGTGGTCGCAGATGGCCGCCGGGACGTCGACCCAAGGGAAAACATGCCCAGCAAGTCGAAAATCCTGTCCGCCGCGGCCGCGTCAGTAATGGCTGCCTCACTTCTGCCGGGCGTTCCGTTGGCGCCAGCGTCCGCTCAAGGACCGATCACAGTGTCCGCCGCCTATCAGGGCCCCGCCAAGTGGTCCACGTCGCGGATGAAGCGGGCCAAGCGGGCCGTGCGCTCGATGAGAGTGGCCCAGCTCCGCCAACTCGCGCCCGTAGTACCAACGGGACTCTTGTCAAAGAAGGTCGACCGCGTCCCCGGATACCAGGGCCAGCGTTCTTGTCAGCGCGGTGCGCGCCCGGGCACCCGGGCACTGGCTCGCTTGCTGCGAAGGACCTACGCGTCGGGCATTCCCATCGGAATTTCGCGTCGGTGCGCGGGTGACACGAGTGAGCACTATGACGGGCGTGCGCTCGACTGGATGGTCAACTCACGGAAACCTCGTCAGGCCGCGATGGGTGACGCATTCACGAGATGGCTGACCAAGCGCGGACATGGAGTACGCGGCGAGATGGCTCGCAGGTTGGGCGTGATGTACATCATCTGGCGGGGCCGGTCGTGGGCGTCATATCGACCTGGCTGGTCCGACTACCGGGGCTGCTCACGCGGTGGGGGCTCGAGATGGAACGCAACAGCGTGCCACTTCGATCATGTGCATATCTCGCTGAATTGGCCGGGAGCCCGAAAGAAGACCTCCTGGTACCGGGCGCTCTAACCTGTTCCGCAGGTGTGGCTGGGCTGGTTCGGAAGACAACGTTCCGCCGCGGGCTAGTGGTTCCGGTGGCGCGGCGGAATTCCGAGATGGCCGGGGGTGACAGTCGGAGCGAGCTCAACGGTGGCGGGTTCAAGGCAACCAGATGATTCCAGTCCCCTTCCAATCTCGGTCGGGCGCTGGAGTTAGCTGGGAAGACCGCTGACGAGCGTGGTCAAGAGGGGATCTGCACCGTCGCACCTGTGGCGTGGACACGTGGCCGCCTGGGTCCAGCCACTGCCCCGCCCCCTGTCAGAAGCGGCCGCTAACGCAAGAAGCACCCGTTAGGTAAGGAAACTGCCGTTGCAACGGGCGCGCCTGTACCTCAACGGTCGCGTTTGTCGGAAACGGCCGCAACGAACGTCAACTCAGGGCGTGGGCTGGGTGGGGTCGCGTCAGGCAGATGGCAGCGTGAGTATCTCGGAGCCGGTGCGTGTAACCAGGATGGTGTGTTCGGACTGGGCGCTGCGGCGGCGGTCCTTGGTGACGACGGTCCAGTTGTCATCCCACACTTCGTAGTCGTAGGTCCCCAGGGTCAGCATCGGCTCGATCGTGAACGTCATTCCCGCCTCCATGACGAGCCTTCGCCCCGGTTCGTCGTAGTGCGGCACAATCAGGCCGGTGTGGAATGCCGTTGAGATTCCGTGGCCGGTGAAGTCCCGCACAACCTGGTACCCGAAACGTTTCGCGTAGCTCTCGATCACGCGCCCAATCGCGTTGATCGGTCTGCCGGGAGCCACGACCCTGATCCCCCTCATCATGGCTTCGTGCGTGCGTTCGACGAGGAGCCTGGACTCGTCATCCACCTCACCTACCAGGAACGTCGCGTCCGTGTCGCCGTGGACGCCGCCGATGTAGGCAGTGACATCGACGTTGCAGATATCGCCTTCCAGCAAGACAGTGGAATCGGGGATTCCGTGGCAGATGACTTCGTTGATCGACGTACACAGTGACTTCGGGAAGCCCCGGTATCCCAGAGTCGACGGATATGCTCCGTGGTCGGTCATGTAGTCGTGACCGATCCTGTCCAGCTCGTCGGTCTTGACGCCCGGCTGTACGGCACGTCCGACCTCGTACAAGCAGTCAGCGGCGACCCGGCAGGCCACTCGCATGCGTTCGATCGTCTCGGCGTCCCTGATCTCTGAGCCTCGGAATCGGGCGGGGGAGCGACGGCCAACGTACTCGGGACGCTCGATCTCCGGCGGCACCGCACGGGTCGGCCCGACGCGACCGGGGACGAGCAAACGGGGACCCGCGCTGGAGGGCATGCCGGATTGTGGCACAGTTTGGCCAGCGGGTTCCGGCCAGTGGCGGGACCGTGGGGAGGAGATCGCGATGGCCGGGCGCTGGTGGTACTGCCTGAAGCATGACCGGGTGGAGCCGGACGCCGCCTGCCCTAACTCGGACCGACTCGGTCCCTTCGACACGGAAGGAGACGCCGCCGGCGCTCTCGAAGTGGCGAGGAAGCGTAACGAGGCGTGGGAACGCAGCGACAAGGAGTGGGAGCAGGGCCCCGCGACGGGGCAGTCTGAATGACCGAGACAGCCCAGGAGCCGCCCGAAAGATGCGGGCCGCTTGTCGGGCTGCGCGTGCTGGAGATGGGTGCCATCGGACCGGTGCCATTCGCAGCTGGACTTCTGGCCGATCTTGGAGCGGAATGCCTCAGGATTGAATCTCCCGGTCCCGAGATCGGGGTGGCCGACGAGAAGTCCGCCATCCACTTGCGCGGACGATCCTGGGTGAGGCTGAACTTGCGCGAACCCAGTGCTGTTGATCTCGTAAGGGAACTTGCCGCCACGTCCGATGTGCTTCTCGAGGGATTCCGTCCGGGGGTCATGGAACGTCTGGGTCTTGACCCCGCGGATCTCATCGCCGCGAACCGTGGCCTGATCGTCGGCCGGATGACTGGGTGGGGGCAGTCAGGACCGATGTCGGACGTAGCTGGCCACGACATCAACTACATAGCGGTAGCTGGTCCTTTGCGGCATTTCGCACGGGCGGGGCAGACACCCGTCGCGCCGCTGAACCTGGTTGGAGATCTCGGCGGGGGAGCGATGTTCCTGGTCACCGGCGTCCTGGCGGCATTGTTCGAGCGCTCGCGTTCCGGCCGGGGTCAGGTCATCGACGCGGCCATGGTCGACGGCTCCGCCTATCTGATGAACTTGATCTACGCGATGGCAGCACAGGGCATGTGGGCGGTGGACCGCCCAGGGACAAACCTGCTGGACACCGGAGCGCCCTTCTATGACGTGTACCGCTGCTCGGATGGGGAGTACCTGGCGGTCGGATGCCTTGAGCCGAAGTTCTACGCCGAGTTCGTCGCCGGGCTCGGGCTCGCCGATGAGGACCTTCCCGCCCAGTATGACGCCGACGGATGGGATGAACTAAGACGGGTGTTCACGCGAGTGATCGCGTCGCGTCCCAGAGACGAGTGGGATCGTGCTTTCGAGGGCAAGGACGCGTGCGTCGCCGGTGTCCGGTCAATGGCTGAGGCGACTACTCACCCCCACATGACTGCCCGCGGAACCTTCCTTGAGGGCCCGCCCATTCAGCCAGCGCCAGCGCCGAGATTCTCGCGCACTCCCGGGATGGCAGTCCCGAGGGGCTCCCTGCCCAGCGGTGCCGAGGCACTGATCGCGTGGGGCGTCGACGCCGACCGAGCCAGCCAGATGTGCCCGTGACAAGATCCCCGGCATGAACCAGCCATCGACGCTATGGGAGAACATCGCTGGGCGACTCCCACTTGAACCAACCGTCGCGATCCTAGGAGGCACTGGGGACCAGGGCATGGGGCTGGCGTATCGACTCGGAGCATCCGGAGTTCCCGTGCTCATCGGCTCCCGTGACCAGGACCGGGCGCGGGCTGCGGCAACAGCCGTCGGGCAAGGCGTTTCGGGGATGTCGAACCTGGAGGCGGCAGCGAAGTGCGACATAGGCCTAGTGGCAGTGCCCTGGGGCGGGCATGAGTCGCTGCTGAGGACCATGGTCGAGGCTCTAGAGGGGAAGATTGTCATCGACTGCGTCAATCCTCTGGGGTTCGACAAGCGCGGGGCCTTCGCGATCCCGGTTCCCGAGGGGTCAGCTGCGCAGCAGGCCCAGGAGATCCTCGTCGGCAGCGTCGTCGTGGGCGCGTTCCACAACGTCAGTGCCGTAGTGCTGCTGGATAGACAACGGGTCGAGGTGCGGTCAGACGTCTTGGTTCTCGGGGACGTGCGCGGCGCGACCGATGTCGTGTGCGCGCTCGCGGACCGGATCCCCGGAATGCGTGGTGTCTACGCCGGGCGGCTTCGCAACTGCGGTCAGGCCGAAGCGCTGACGGCGAACCTCATCTCCATCAACCGGCGCTACAAATCACACGCGGGAATCCGTATCACTGACCTGCCGAGGTAGCCCGCGCCGACTCAGTCGTAGGAGTGGTCAAGGTCCGGGTAGCGCCCAGCGACGACATCGGCCGCCCACGCTGCCACAGCCTCCGTCATGACGGTCCGAAGGTCGGCGTAGCGCTTGACGAACTTCGGAGGGGGACCGGCGGTGAGTCCCATTAGGTCCTGCCACACGAGCACCTGAGCATCGGTGCCGCTACCGGCGCCTATGCCAATCGTCGGTATGTGGAGTTCCTTGGTAACGAGCTCGGCGAGATCGTGCGGGACCGCTTCAAGAACGAGGGAGAAGGCACCGGCGTCCTGAACGGCGTGAGCGTCATCGAGCAGATCGTGGGCCGCCTCGCCTCGCCCCTGGACTCTGTAGCCGCCCAGGACGTTGACAGACTGGGGAGTCAGTCCCAAATGCGCCATCACTGGGATGCCAGCCTCGACTAAGGCGCGGATCTGGGGCACCACTCGTCGGCCGCCTTCGAGCTTCACCGCGTGTGCGCCTGTTTCCTTCAGGAACCTGGTCGCGGTACGCAGCGCCAAAGCGGGCGACTCTTGGTACGAGCCGAAAGGCAGGTCCGCGACAACCATGGCCCTAGTGCTGCCGCGCACAACCGCTGCGGTGAGGGGAATCAGCTCGTCGACCGTCACAGGTAGCGTTGACGAATGACCCAGCACGACCATCGCGGCTGAGTCCCCGACCAGCAGGACAGGTACCCCGGCCTCGTCCAGCAGGCCTGCCACTGTGGCGTCATACGCGGTCAGCATGGGCCACCGCTCACCGGTCAGTTTGGCTGCGGCCAGATCCCTAACCGTGATGCGGTGTTGCTGAACCCCTCCGTAGAGAGCCTTCGGGGCGCGAGCGGAACCGCCCGGGTTTGGGGCACGCGATAATGACATCAATCCTCCAGCGCCGTCGACGCATCGTCGCCGCGACGGTTCTATTGTGCCATCGCTCGCGGATTCTGACTGGCGCCAGTCGGGTGGCAGGGGCCTTGCCGAGCGCGCAGTAGCCTGTGGTGGCTGCCGCGGGCGGCCACGCTCTAGAGAATCGAGCCCCGAATGCAGTCTGAGTCGCGCCACCCCGAGGTAGCGGATAGCTCGGCTCCGCCGCAGGATTGGTCAATCAGCGGCGAAGGGCACCCTCGCCGCTGGGCGATCCTGGCGGTGCTCGTCGTCAGCTTGCTAGTCGTGGTTCTGGACAGCACAGTGCTGAACATCGCGCTGCCGACCATTCAGGGCGAACTTCACGCGACCCAGAGCGAACTGACGTGGGCGGTTGACTCCTACATCGTGGTGTTCGCCGCACTTCTGTTCACATGGGGAGTGCTGGGGGACAGGTTCGGCCGCAAGAGGATCCTGATCGTCGGTCTGCTGATCTTCGGGTCCGCCAGCGCGTTTTCGGCCTTCGCGGCGACTCCGCTTTGGCTGACGGGATCACGAGGGTTGATGGGTGTCGGCGGCGCGGCCGTTATGCCAGCGACTCTCGCCATAATCACGGTTGTGTTCCCGCCGCACGAGCGTGGCCGGGCGATCGGCACATGGGCTGGAGCGGTGGGAGCGGCGATCTCGCTTGGGCCTGTGCTTGGCGGGCTGTTGCTTGCGCACCCAGAGTGGACCAGATGGCTGACTGGGAATAGCTGGGGCTCGGTGTTCCTGATAAACGTGCCGATAGTGATCGTTGGCACTATCGGGATACTGCGCATCGTCCCAGAAACGCGGAACCCGCGTCGGCAGCGAGTGGACATCGTGGGGCTTGTCCTGTCGTTCACGGGACTGCTATCTCTGGTCTACGGAATCATTCACGCCTCGTCCGTTGGCGGTTGGCGTAACCCGGAGGTGCTCGGTCCGGTCGGCTTGGGCCTGTTGTTGATCGTGGGCTTCCTGGTCTATGAGTGGCGCAGTTCTGGACGGTCATTCGATGTCGGACTCTTCCGGAACAGGGGCTACGCGGTCAGCCTGGGCGCGGTCAGCCTGACGTTCTTCGCGATGACGGGGATCATGTTCTCGCTGCCGTTCTACCTCCAGGTGCTGCGGGGGTACGGCACTCTCCAGGCCGGATTGGCGTTCATGCCGTTCGCCGTTGGTCAGCTAATCGCCGCTCCCAACAGCGCCAGGATGGTCGAACGATTCGGGTACCGGGCTGTGATGACGACTGGGCTGGCGATCGTGGCGACCTCGCTTGCCGCGCTGACGCGGCTGAACATGGACACAAACATGGTGCTCGTCCTCGTCGGGTTCTTCGCTTTCGGGCTGGGCATGGGAAACGTCATCGCGCCATCCACGTCGGTGATGCAGAACATCCTGCCCCTGTCGCGGGCCGGCGCGGGTTCGGCTGTGCAGAACACGGTGCGACAGGTATTCGGGGCGCTTGGGGTCGCGACGGTCGGCGCGGTGCTAGGAACCCAGTACGCGTCCCGCTCCGCGGAGGTGTTCGCTGCGCTGCCTCCCGAGTTCCCCAGGGCTAAAGCCGAGGAGTCGGTCGTGGCCACGAATCAGATTCTGTCTGCTTGGGAGAGCCAGGGCGGCGTTCCCACCGACCAGATCGAGCTCATCCGAGCGGGGGCGTTCGAAGCGTTCCTGGGCGCGTCGCAAGTCGCCGTGGCGATTTCGACTGTGATGGTTGTGATCGCGGCGCTGCTAGTGGCGTTCCTATTGCCGCGCATCCGTCCGCCGCGTGTGGGGGATCGCAGTCCCCGTGACACGTGGGATCAGCCGCAGGAAGTCACCGAGCGGGAGATTGAGAATGTCATGGGTCTAGCGCCGGATGCTCCCGCCAGCGATTAGTTATCGGCAGCCGCCGGTCACGGCCGAATGCTCGAAGGCTGATCTTGGTTCCAGGCGGGTACTGGCGGCGTTTGTACTCGGCCGCGTCGGTGAGGCCGAGAACGCGGGAAACGAGGTCAGGGGCGAATCCGTCGGCGACGAGTCCTGCCGCGCTCCTGTCGTGTTCGACGTAGTCGTCGAGAACGTCATCGAGGAGCGCGTAATCCGGCAAGGTATCCGTGTCGAACTGATCGGGCCGAAGCTCGGCGCTAGGGGCCTTGGCGATACTGGACTCCGGGATCGGCGGCGTCAGGCCGAGGCGGACGGCTTCGGCATTCCGCCACTTGGCCAGGCGCCACACCGCTGATTTTGGTACGTCCTTGATGGGGGCGAATCCGCCGACCGCGTCACCGTAGATCGTCGTATACCCGACCGAGATCTCTGTCTTGTTCCCCGTGGCCAGCACCAGATGACCTTCGGAGTTCGAGATTCCCATCAGGATCACTCCGCGGATTCGGGCCTGTATGTTCTCCGCTGCCAGACCAGCCAGGGGCAGCGCTTGGTGAATCTGTGTGACGATCGGCTCGATCGGGATCTGCCTGTACGTCAGACCTGTACGCGTCGCCAGGTCGGCGGCGTCGTCTTGGGAGTGCTGCGATGAGTAGCGGCTCGGCAGGCCCACCCCGTGGACGCACGATTCGCCGAGCGCGTCGCAGGCGATAGCCGCGGTCAGGGCCGAGTCGATTCCGCCGGATAGTCCCAGGACCACCGACTCGAATCCGTTCTTGCGCACGTAGTCGCGCAGGCCCATGACGAGCGCGGCGTACACCTGCGCGTCGCCCGAGAGCTGGGGCGCGACCGGCGCCGCAGCCAGCGGCGCGAGTGTCCCCGGGCGCGGCGCTGCGGTGAGCACGATGACTTCACCAGAGTCCGCGAGGCGGGTATCCGCCGTGGCTGGAGCGACTTCCACATCGGCGACGAGCAGGTCTTCGGCGAATTGGGGCGCGCGGGCCAGCACCTGCCCGTCGGCGCCCACGATCATGGAATCCCCGTCGAAGACCAGCTCGTCCTGTCCGCCGACCATGTTCACGTAAGCCAGTGGGCAATCAGCTTCGGCCGCTCGCTGACGGCAGAGGTCAAGCCGGATGTCCTCCTTGGCGTGCTCGTATGGCGAACCGTTCAGGACGAGCAGTAGTCCAGACTTGTTCTCGCGCACCCGCGAGACCGGACCGCCCTCTTGCCAGAGGTCTTCGCAAATGGCCAGGCTGACGTCAGCGCCCCCGGTTCGGAAGACGCACGACGAGTCGCCCGGCACGAAGTACCTGTATTCATCGAAGACGCCATAGTTGGGCAAGTGGTGTTTGGCGTACCGGCCACGGACTTCACCGTCGTGCAGCACCCACGCGGCGTTGAGCGGGTCGTTGCGAGGCCGTCCCGGCGTGCGCTGTCGAGGCTCGCTACGGTCAAGCAGGCCTACCACGACAGCCAGATTCCCGAGGCCCTGGCCACCCAGAGACCTGGTCAGATCCTCCGCCGCGGCCCGTGAGGCGTCCTGGAATGAGGGCCGCAAGGCCAGGTCCTCGATCGGGTATCCGGTCAGGGACATCTCTGGGAAGGCGACGATGTCGGCACCGGCGTCCCGTGCCCTGTGGCACCAGTCGACGATCATCCCGGAGTTGCCCGAGATGTCGCCCACGGTGGGATTCATCTGGGCGAGAGCGAGGCGCAGGACTGGCACGGTTTCAGGTTAGGGCGTGCCATTAGTGGGTTGAGCAGCGACTTCCGGCCGTAGTGCGGGCAAGATGGGTCCATGGACAAGCAGACCGAGTTCGTACTGCGCACGATCGAAGAGCGTGACATCCGCTTCCTGAGGCTGTGGTTCACGGACGTTTTGGGGACCCTGAAGTCGGTGGCGGTCGCGCCGGCCGAACTGGAGGGCGCGTTCGAGGAGGGGATCGGGTTCGACGGATCGGCTATCGAGGGATTCGCCAGGGTGTCCGAGTCGGACATGATCATGCGGCCAGACCCAGCCACGTTTCAGATCCTGCCGTGGGGCGGAGAATCGCGTGGGACGGCGAGGATCTTCTGCGATATTCACATGCCGGACGGGTCTCCCTCCTACGCCGACCCACGGCATGTGCTGAAGCGGACCTTGGCGAAGGCGGCCGATCTGGGGTTCACGTTCTACACCCATCCGGAGATTGAGTTCTTCCTGCTGAAGGGCCCGCACGAAGCTGGCAGCGCGCCGGTTCCCATCGACCGCTACGGCTACTTCGACCATGCACCGCACGGCGTCGCCCAGAACTTCCGCAGGGCAACGATTGACATGCTGGAATCGATGGGGATTTCGGTCGAGTTCAGCCATCATGAGGCGGCACCGGGCCAGCAGGAGATCGATCTGCGCTACGCCGACGCTCTCAGCACCGCCGACAACATCATGACGTTCCGAATCGTGGTGAAGGAGATGGCGTTGAGGAACGGCGTCTTCGCGACATTCATGCCCAAGCCTTTCCGAGACCACGCGGGATCGGGAATGCACACGCACTTGTCACTGTTCGAGGGCGACCGCAACGCGTTCTACGAGCCAGGTTCGGAGTATCAGCTGTCGAGGGTTGGGCAGTCGTTCATCGCTGGTCTCCTCGAGCACGCGACTGAGATCACCGCGGTCACCAATCAGTGGGTCAACTCATACAAGCGGTTGTACGGCGGCGGGGAGGCGCCCGCTGGGGTTTGCTGGGGCCACAACAATCGTTCGGGCCTAGTCAGGATCCCCATGTACAAGCCACACAAGGGCGGATCGACGCGGGTTGAGGTGCGGTCACTGGACGCGGCGTGCAACCCGTACTTGGCATTGGCTGTGATGTTGGCCGCGGGTCTTAAGGGGATCGAATCCGGATACGAGCTGCCGCCAGGCGCCGAGGATGACGTTTGGGCGCTAACCGATGCTGAGCGGCGCGCCATGGGCATGCGGCCGCTTCCGGCGAGTTTGGGGGAGGCGCTGGACCAGATGCAGGATAGCGAGCTTGTAGCGGAGACGCTGGGCGAGCACGTATTCGATTTCTTCCTACGGAACAAGCGGGCCGAGTGGCGCGAATACCGAAGTGAAGTGACCCAGTTCGAGTTGGACAGGTACCTACCGTTGCTGTGAACGCCAGCTCCAACCCCCGGGCAGCGACGACTGGGGGCATGTTGGCCCGCCTGGGCTTCGTGGAACCCGATCGCGCGGAGCAACTGTTGGCGTCGCCGACGCTCGCGGACTGCGTCAGCAGTGAGGTCCTAGAAGCCATCGCTGACGTCGCTGAACCTGATCTGGCTCTTCTCTCACTTTCACGCGTGCTCGACGCGGCCGATGATCAGGTAGCCGCGAAGCTTCGCGCTGCGCTGGCGACAGACCCGGGCACGCGCGACCGACTCTTGAGCGTCCTGGGGGTGTCGGAGGCCGTGGGCGACCACCTCGTGCGGCACCCCAGCGACTGGGAGGTACTCAGTGCCCCTGCGAAGCGGGTCGGAGCCGGGCGAGTCCGCTCCGAGCTTCTGACGGCGGTGGGTGCTGACCCGGAACGCGCCGTGCCCGTCGCGGCGGGCCATGGGTCAGAGCAGCTCGACGCGCTGCGACGGGAGTACCACAGGCAGCTGATCCGGATTGTGTGCGCGGACGTGGCTGAGGGGTTGCCCTTCGACAGCGTCGCGGAGGATCTGTCGGATGTCGCGGATGCGGCACTTGAGACGGCGCTGGCCATCGCGCAGTCGGAAGCCGGTTCCCCTCCGTGCCGTTTCGCCGTAATAGCGCTTGGGAAGTGCGGCGGGCGCGAGCTGAACTACGCGTCCGATGTGGATGTTGTGTTCGTTGTGGCATCAACGTCTGGCGACGATGATGGCGCGGTTCGGGACGGCACTCGGCTCGCGACCGCCTTGATGCGCGCCTGCAGCGCGACTACGCGTGAAGGATCGTTGTGGGAGGTCGACGCGGCGCTTCGCCCAGAAGGCAAATCCGGGGCGCTCGTCAGGACACTGGACAGCCACGTTGGCTACTACGAACGCTGGGCGCAAACCTGGGAGTTTCAGGCGCTGCTCAAAGCCCGCCCGGCCGCCGGTGACATGGAACTCGGACGTCGGTACGCGGATGCTGTCTCGCAGTTCGTTTGGTCCGCGGCCGGTCGGCCGAACTTCGTCGATGACGTGCAGGCGATGCGACGACGAGTGGAGCACTCCGTCGTGGGCGCCGCGGCTGCGCGCCAACTCAAGCTGGGTCCAGGCGGTCTGCGTGATGTCGAGTTCAGCGTGCAGCTGCTGCAACTGGTTCACGGTCGCAGCGATGTGATGCTCCGCAGCCCCAACACGATGAGGGCGCTCGAGGCGTTGTCCATCCACGGATACGTGGGGCTGAAGGACGCGGCACAGATGGCTGCCGCCTACCGGTTCCTGCGCACCATGGAACACAGGATCCAGATGTACCGCTTGAAGAGGACACACCTCGTGCCGGAGTCTGAGCGGGATCTGCGGCGCATCGCCCGCTCGATGGGCATGCGCGCTCACCCCCAGGCGCAGTTGGAGTCCGCCTGGGGGTCTAGCGCCCTTGACGCACGCAGGTTGCACGAGAAGTTGTTCTACAGGCCGCTGCTGCAGGCCGTTGCCCGCCTCGACAGTGGTGAGGCCCGCCTGACGCCGGATGCCGCCCGCCAGCGACTGGCGGCACTTGGATTCGCCGACCCAGCATCGGCGCTGCGCCACATCGAAGCGCTGACGTCCGGAATCACTAGGCGATCGGCCATCCAGCGCACGCTGTTGCCTGTGATGTTGTCCTGGTTCGCGGACGGTCCGGATCCGGATGCGGCTCTGCTGGGCTTCCGGCAGGTGAGCGAGGCGCTCGGCGGATCGCCATGGTTCCTGGGGATGCTGCGTGATGAGTCGGTGACCGCTCAACGCCTGGCGAAGGTCCTGGGCAGCAGTCGATACGCCAGCGAGCTGCTCCAGCGGGCTCCGGAAGGCGTCAGGATTCTGGGGTCAGACGATGAGCTGGTTCCGTTCGGGCGGGAGCAGATGGAGGTCGAGGCCCTTGGAGCCGCGAGTCGTCATGATGAGCCTGAGGCTGCGATCCAGGCGATTCGTGGGATCCGCCGCCGTGAACTGTTCCGGCTGTCGGTCGGCGATGTCCTGCGGCTCACTGATGTGGAGCAGGTGGGCCGTGGACTGTCCGACGTGACGATGGCCTCGCTGGCTGGGGCGCTGTCGATTGCGGGGAAGGGCCGGAAGCCGGCCGTGAGATTCCTAGTCGTGGCGATGGGCAGGATGTCGGCGGGTGAGGCCTCGTATTCGTCAGACGCGGACGTCATGTTCGTCTATGAGGCGGTTTCGGGGGTCCAGGATGAGGAAGCTGGTCAGATCGCGCTCGGTTTGGCCAATGAGATGGCCAGACTGCTGACGTTGCCTTCGGCCGACCCCGCGCTGGTCATGGACGCGGACCTGCGCCCCGAGGGGCGCAACGGGCCGGTTGTCCGATCGCTCGATTCGTACCGTGCCTACTACTCGCGCTGGTCGAGTACATGGGAAGCCCAGGCGCTGTTGCGGGCCGGGCGAGCATGTGGAGACGGGGGACTTTGGAAGAGATTCGTCCAGGTGATCAACCCGCTGCGCTATCCCGATGGCGGTCTGGCGTCCGAGCAGCGGCGGGAGATACGCAAGCTCAAGGCTCGGGTGGAGGCCGAGCGGCTTCCTCGTGGCGCCGACCCGACGCTTCACACCAAGCTCGGGCGGGGCGGACTGTCTGACGTGGAGTGGACCGTGCAGCTACTTCAGATGGATCACGCCTACGCGGTTGAAGGACTTCGGACAACGAGCACCCTGGAAGCGTTGGCCTGCGCCAAGGACAACGACTTGATCGCCGAACAGGATGCCGAGCAGTTGGCGTCAGCTTGGACTCTGGCCGCCAGAGTGCGCAACGCCATAATGTTGGCAACAGGCAGGCCGGGGGACGTTGTGCCCGGCGACGCCCGGTCTCTGGCCAGGACAGCGCACGTCATGGGTTATGGCCCGGGGGAGAGTCAGGAACTCGTTGAGGATTACCGGCGTACAGCTCGGCGGGCTCGTCGAGTAGTCGAGAGGATCTTCTACGGCGAGTGAAGCAAGCGCTCCGCGTCAGGGGCGGGCTCTGCGCAGCCTTCGCCTGGCGAGCAGCATCACCGAAGCGCCCGCGAACGCAGCCGCAGCCGAGGTCATCCAGGCCAGACCCCACCCCAGAGATGTGGCGATAACGCCGATGAGCACCGGACCGGTCAGCAGGCCCAGCGACACCCCGGTCTGAGTGATACCGCTGGCGGCGGCGGTGGATTCCGGGAAGCGGCGGGCCACGGCCAGGTGGATCAGGCCGGGCCAACCCCAGCCGAACGCGTTGGCTGCCAGGAGCCCGACGAGGAAGGGCCAGGGGGACATTGTGGACATCATCAGCCACCCCACCGCTCCGGCGGCGCAGAGTGCGGCGGCCGCGATGAGCGCACCTCCCTGGACCCGGTCGGCTCGCCAGCCCGCAGCCAGGCGGACGGCCAGTCCGGCGGCCCCTCCCGCGGCGACCAGATAGCCGGCTGTGGATTCCGAGAAGCCGACCGCCACGGCAGATGAAGCGGCGTGAGCCCCTATTGACGTGGCCGCGATCGCCGCAGCGGCCAGTCCCGCCGCGAGCAGCCAGGCTCCGCCGCGCTCCCCAGGCGCGACGGGCCGCTCGGCGCGACCAGCGGAAGGCTGGACGTTGGCCGGAACAAGGAACCCGGCGAGCAGCGACAGCAAGGCCGCGGCGACATAGGCGGCGCGCCAATGCAGAGTCAGGGCGATGGCCGGCACCGCCAGGCCGCCGAGCAGGATCGAAAGCGGTATCGCGGACTGCTTGATCGCATATGCCATGCCGAACCTTGATGTCGGCACTCTCGCGGCGACCAGCGCGTTGGAGGCGGGTTGCCCGAGTGAGTTGCTCAGGCCGCCGATCGCTAGCGCGGCGGCGAGCAGCACAGGCGTCGGCGCAGCCGCGGCGGCGGTCAGGGCCATGCATGACACGGCGGCGGCCGTGCGCATGGAAGTAGTGATGCCGAGCGATCCGACTGCGCGACCCAACGGCGCGCTTGTCAGCAGGGATACGGACGCGAACGCCGCGACAACGAATCCAATCCCTCCAGGGCCGAGTGCCATGTCCTTGCCGATCTGGACAGCCATCGCTCCAGTGAGGAACAGAGGTAGTACACCTGCGAGATTCACCCCAACGGCTGCCAGGAGGGCTCTGATGCTGCCCTTAGTCCAAGTCGCCGCCGGTGGACGCCTGTGGTGCATCAACGCCCCTGCCCCCGCACCAATCGTGAGGGGATCACAACTGGGCCTGACACGTAACACGACGGAAACATTCGGGACACTGCCGGGAAACCCCGCCCTCCTAGATTGGACCGCAGCCACTGAGGGGACACTAGTGGTTGGCCGCGTTGGCCGGACACTTCGTCCAGGGGTCTGCGGATCTGAGTCGGCAGTCTGAACACCGTGAGGGAGACTGAATGTTCAAGAACGCGCATGAAGCGCTGAAGTTCGTGAAAGACCACGATGTCCGGTTCATCGACATTCGGTTCTGTGATCTTCCTGGGGTCATGCAGCACTTCAACGTGCCGGCCGAGACCGTGGACGAGTCGTTCTTCACCGAGGGTCAGATGTTCGACGGGTCATCGATCCGGGGCTTCCAGGCGATCCATGAGTCGGACATGAAGCTGATTCCGGACCCGGCGACGGCGTTCGTGGACCCATTCCGGGCACAGAAGACCTTGGTCATGAACTTCTCAATCCGCGACCCGTTCACGGACGAACCCTATTCTCGCGACCCGCGCCAGGTGGCGGCGAAGGCTGAGGCATACCTGGCGTCGACCGGCATCGCCGACACCGCGTACTTCGGCGCTGAGGCTGAGTTCTACGTGTTCGATGATGTGCGATTCGAGACGAAGCAGAACGCTTCCTACTACTACATCGACTCGATCGAAGCGGCTTGGAATACAGGCCGGGTCGAAGAGGGTGGCAACCGCGGATACAAGACGCGGTACAAGGGCGGCTACTTCCCGGTACCGCCCGTGGACCACTTCGCGGACATGCGTGACGAGATGTCGCACGAGTTGCAGAAGGTCGGCATTGAGATTGAGCGGGCCCACCATGAGGTCGGCGCCGCGGGTCAGGCCGAGATCAACTACAAGTTCAACACGCTGCTCCACGCGGCGGACCAGGCGATGCTGTTCAAGTACGTGATCAAGAACGTCGCCTGGCGAAATGGGAAGACGGCGACCTTCATGCCGAAGCCCGTGTTCGGGGACAACGGTTCTGGCATGCACTCGCACCAGTCGCTGTGGAAGGACGGAGTGCCGCTGTTCTACGACGAGCTCGGGTATGCGGGGCTGTCAGACGCTGCCCGGTGGTACATCGGCGGGCTCTTGGCCCACGCGCCCGCGCTGCTGGCGTTCACGAACCCGACGATGAACTCCTATCACCGCCTGGTTCCCGGCTTTGAGGCTCCGGTGAACCTGGTGTACTCGCAGCGCAACCGATCCGCGTGCATCCGGATCCCGATCACCGGCGCGAACCCGAAGGCCAAGAGGATCGAGTTCCGGGTGCCGGACCCGTCCAGCAATCCGTACCTGGCGTTCTCCGCGATGATGATGGCGGGCCTGGACGGGATCAAGAACAGGATCGAGCCGGCGGCGCCGGTCGACAAGGACCTGTACGAGCTTCCGCCGGACGAGGCCGCTGGCATCCCACAGGTGCCATCTTCGCTTGAGGGTGCGCTTGCCGCTCTTGAGGGGGACAGCGAGTTCCTCTCCGAGGGAGGCGTGTTCACCTCAGACCTGATTGAGACTTGGGTGGACTACAAGCGAGCCAACGAGATCGACCCGATCAGGCTGCGTCCGCATCCTCACGAGTTCGAGATGTACTACGACCTGTGACAGACGCCGTAGACCCGAAGTGGCCCCTGACCTGCGGAAACGCGGGATCGGGGGCCGCTTTCGTTTGCTCTCGAGCAGCCAATTCGCGCGAGTGTCAGATATAGTCGACATGTGATCGTGGTTGTCCGCACCGACGACTTCGATGGCTGGATCCGGAAGCTCAAGGACAAGCAGGGCAAGCTCCGCATCCTCAAGCGCATCGACCGGCTGGCAAACGGCAATCCTGGCGATGTCGGTCCGATCGGCAAGGGCCTGTCGGAGCTGCGGCTCGATGTGGGACCGGGATACCGGGTCTACTGCCTGCAAGACGGTGACGCGCTGGTCCTCCTGCTCTGCGGCGGAGACAAGTCAACGCAACGGAAGGACATCGAGAAGGCGCGCGAGCTCGCCGATGAGTGGCGAGCACAGAAGGACAAAGACAAGGAGGAAGACGATGACCAAGAAGAGTGAGAAGTTCAAGCCGTTCGACGTGGCCGACTACCTTGACGACCTCAATGACGTCGCCGGCTACCTCGAACTTGCCCTCGGAGAGTCCGCCGAGGACCCGACCGCAGTTCCCCGCGCTCTCGGCGTCATCGCGCGTTCGCAGAACATGAGCGAGCTCGCTCGCAGAGTCGGCATGAGCCGTGACGGGCTCTACAAGGCGCTCTCCGAGGAGGGCAACCCGACCTGGTCGACGATTCTCAAGGTGACCAACGCGCTAGGACTGCGTTTCGAGCTGCACGCTGCTGCGCACGACGTGGCCTGACGGTTTCGCGGCACATCCGGCGGCGACTGCTGCCCGTGATAGGCGTCTTCGCTGTCGGGTCAGAGGTGGCCTACGTGCCGAGGGTGGTCATGGCCGGGGCAAGGCGGAGTCCGGCCCGTCGCCAAGCCTATGATCATTAGAACAGAAACTGGGAATGTATCAACTGACGATACGCTCCAAGTATGAAAGCGAAGGATGCCCTCCGCGTGCTTGCCGAGGTCACCGCCTACCAGTGGGGCATGGTGACGTCGGCTCAAGCCAGCATCCACGGCATCACCCGACTGGACCTTTCGCGACTCGCCGCCGACGGGCTCCTGGAGCGACTCGCTCACGGCGTCTACAAGGATGCCGGTGCTCCCGGCGATCAGTTCGACGACATGCGGGCCGCATGGCTGAGCACCGACCCGAAGCGTCTCGCCTACGAGCGCAGCAAGAACCTCGCAGGCGACGCCGTCTTCGCGGGCGGGTCTGCTGCCCGTCTACACGGCATCGGTGACCTCTGGGATCGACACCACGACTTCATGGCGTCGACGCGCCGACAGAGCCAGCGGGCCGAGATTCGCTATCGCCAGTGCAGGCTGGACTCGCGCGACGTCACCATCGTCGAAGGACTCCCCACGCTGACGATGGAGGCGACGGTCGCCGATCTCTTCAACGTTGAGGCCGATCTGCGCCACATCGCCGACGCCCTTCGTGATGCAGCGGGAAGACGTCGTCTCGACTTCGCGAAGATTGAAGAGCTGCTGGCCCCGTACGCCGCCCGCAACGGTTTCCGCAAGAGCGACGGCGCCGGACTGCTCCGGCACCTCATGGAGCTCGCCGGCCTTGATGTCGATTCGCTGGCTCGGGTCCTGGCCCGGTCGCCGACTTACGGCTCGCTGGCGGAGGTGGCCAAACTCGTCGGGAATGTTGATGCCTTCGTCGGCACCATGACCAAAGCCGACGTGTCGGGTCGCCGATACGATGGAGGCGTGGCCGATATCGCAGCGCCTGCCCGGAAGCCGCTCAGCGGCCCCACGGGTCGCCGTGTGGCCGCCCACCGTGGGGAGCTTCTCGATGTGCTGCGCCGTCACGGCGTCACGAACCCAGAGATCTTCGGCAGCGCCGCACGGGGCGACGATCGCGAAGACAGCGACGTCGACCTGCTTGTCGATTTCGCACCCGGGACCGACATCATCGACGTCATCGGCATCAAGCGGGAACTGGAAGACGTGCTCGGTGTGCCCGTCGACTTGGTGCCACGCAACGGCCTCAAGGAGCGCCTGCGCTCACGCGCCGCGAAGGATCTGCTACCACTGTGAGCCGCTCCGACGCCGACCGACTCGATGACATCGCGACAGCCATCACGTCGATCCGCTCTCACCTCCAGCTCACCGTCGACAACCGCCTGGCGCCTCTCGCTGACGCCATCGAACGCATGAAGGGCATCCTGCCGCCCGAGATATGAGGCTTGCATCGCCAGGTGCCCTCGCTCGATCTCCTCCCGAATCGCCTTGATAGCACAGGCTGCGTGAGTCGCTGGCGCTCAGCGACCGCGCATCTGCGCCCGGGCGGCCTTCGCGCTCTTCGGCATGGGGCCCTTGGGGATCGGGGCTGGCTGCTTGGTCACAGCGTCCAGGCGCCGTCGCACAGCAGTGACTTCCGCCGGCCTCAACGCCTTCGGGAGTCTCGAGAGTCGGCGTTGGAGTTTCGCGATCGGTACCTGTCCATCCTCGGTGCCGACCTGGATCTCGTGTATCGGGGTTTCGGGGACATACCGCTGGGTGCGCTTCTTCTCGCTTGTCAGGACGTGCTCAACACGCGCCGACGGGCCCTCGGAGACCAGAATCACGCCGGGTCTGCCGACGACTCGGTGAACGATGTCCTGGTTGCGAGTGACGCAAACTCCTGGGGTCGTAGTCCAGTTGCCACGCATCGCCTTCGCGACGGCGGCCGCACCGCCAGGCTGGTCCTCCACTTGACGGTAGGCGGCGCTCATGGCTTTGCGACTGAAGTAGAACATCGCCGCCAGTAGGCCAAGCGGGACGCCCATGATGATCAGCGTCGCCGGGTTCCCAATCAGGGCCCCGGCGAGGATGAACACGGCCAGCACGACGCAGAACAGACCGAGCATGATCCATCCCACGCTCGGATAGACCTGGCGAGTCATCTTGAAGTTGGCCCGCAACTGGGAAACCCAAGCGAAACGCTTCTTCTTCGGTTCAGGGGCTGGTGGCATGGTCCCCAGGATAGGTCACGGCCGAGCGGTACAGGCGGCCAGCTCTGTACGACGAACGCACTAGCGGACCGCTCATGACCCCCCGGAATCCGGCAGACAGCGCGAAAGCGCGCCAAGCTTCGAAATCCTCGGGCGGAACCCAGCGGGCTACCGGGTGGTGGCGAGCACTGGGACGCAGATACTGAGTGATCGTGAGCAAGTCGCAACCCGCGGCGCGCAGATCCAAAATCGTCGCTACGACGTCTTCGTCCGTTTCGCCAAGCCCGAGGATCAGGTTCGACTTCGTGATGGCGCCGAGTCCCTTGGCATGCGTGATCACCGAGAGCGATCGCTCGAAGCTGAACGCGGGCCGTACCTCGCGCATGAGCCGGGGCACGGTCTCGACATTGTGGGCCAGCACCTGAGGACCAGCGTCGATAACCTCATCGAGCAGATCGGACTTGCCGGAGAAGTCGGGGATGAGAACTTCAACGCCGACGTTGGGGACGGCGGAGTGGATCTGCCGCACGGTCTCGGAGTAGAGCCAGGCACCCTGATCAGGCAGATCGTCGCGGGCCACTCCCGTGACAGTCGCATACTCCAGGCCCATCTTCAGCACTGCCGCGGCCACGCGCTCCGGCTCAGCGAGGTCCAGAGCATCCGGCCTTCCGGTGTCGATTTGGCAGAAGTCGCAGCGCCTCGTGCATCGTGATCCACCGACTAGGAACGTCGCCTCACGATCTTCCCAGCACTCGAAGATGTTCGGGCAGCGAGCTTCCTGGCAAACGGTGTGGAGCGAGTCGTGTCGGACGAGCTCTTGAATCTCCAAGTAGGTGGGACCCGTCGACAGCTTGGTCTTGATCCACTCTGGCTTGCGTTCGATCGGCGTCTCGGCGTTGTGGCGCTCTATCCGGCGCAGGGGCAGATCCGATGTGGCCACACGCGAGCCTAAGCGGTGGCCGGGCCGCTAACGGGCCACTGGCCGCCGAGTCGTCGCGTCAGTGCCGCAGCGGCATCACGCGCTGTGACCGCGGATCCGAGGACTCGCGTCAGCGAAGTCACGCCCGCGTCCGGAATGCCGCAAGGCACTATCCGGTCCGCCCAGGTGAGGTCGCAGTCGCAGTTGAGCGCGAAACCGTGCATGGTCACGCCCCGAGCGACCCGAACGCCGACGGCTGCGATCTTCGCGTCCCTGCCCGCTGCATCGTGCGTCCAAACTCCAGAGCGACCTTCGCGGCGCCCGGCCCGGACCCCGAAGCTGTCGCAGACAGCCAGGAGCAGCGACTCCATGCGCCGCACATGTGCCACTACGTCGAGAGGGTGTGGCAGGCGGACGATTGGGTAGCCGACGAGCTGCCCAGGGCCGTGCCACGTGATCCGGCCACCCCGGTCGACGTCGATCACGGGTGACCCGTCGACGGGGCGGTCCGTAGGGCGCGTCCGGGTTCCCGCCGTGAAGATCGGCGCGTGCTCCAGCAGGAGCAACGTGTCGGGCCGGGAGCCATCGGCCACCCGCGCGTGGATGGATCGCTGAAGCCGCCAGGCCTCCGGATAGGGGATGAGACGCGAGCCCAGCTCAAGCTCCACGATGTCGAGCGGCCGTGCCCTGGCGCCGCCGTCGGCAACTGGCGCCCTTGGACGCTTGTAGTGAGCCGTCTCGACGACGGCAGTACCCGCGGAAGTCAAAGTCCCAGCTCCCCCTCGAACTCTCCTTCCTCAAGCCGCCGTTTGATGGCTGACATGAACCGCGCGGCGTCCGCTCCGTCTATGACCCGATGGTCGTAGGTCAGTGCCAGATAGGCCATTGACCTGATCGCCATGAGATCCCCGCCGTCCGAACCCTGGACGACAACCGGCCGCTTGACGACCGCTCCCGTGGCCAGGATGGCGACCTGTGGCTGGTTGATTATTGGGGTGTCGATCAGGGATCCCCGGCTGCCGGTGTTTGTCAGCGTGAATGTCGCGCCGGACAACTCGTCAGGTGAGACGCGGTTCGTTCGCGTGCGCTCGGCGAGATTCGCGATGTGCCGGGCGAGGCCAGCGATGTTGAGGTCGCCCGCGTCGCGGATCACGGGTGCGAGCAGACCGCGCTTGGTGTCGACCGCGATGCCCAGATGCTCGAAGTCGTGGTAAGTGATCTCGCCCTCCGCCATGTCAACCGAGGCGTTCAGGGACGGATGGGACTTCAGGGCTTCGACAGCGGCCTTGGCGAAGAACGGAAGGTATGAGAGCTTGACGCCTTCGTGGGACTCGAAGCGTTCCTTGACCCGGCTGCGCAGAGCGGCGATGCGGGACAGGTCCACCTCTGACACGGTCGTCAGTTGCGCGGAAACCTGGAGCGATTCCACCATTCGCTCGGCGATGAGACGTCGCAAGTTCGACATCTTCTCGGTTCTGCCGCGCAAGTCGGCCGCCGTGGGCTTCGGGGCGTCTGGCGTGGTCGGCGCTGGACGGGACGGCGGCCGCTGGACGCGCGCCCCCGTCTGGCCAGGACTGGCCGTTGTCGGTTGTTGGCTGCCAACTCCCGCCGCTGCCAGGACATCCTGACGGCGGATTCGCCCGCCGATTCCCGTGCCGACTACAGAACCCAGGTCCACGCCGTGGTCGGCGGCGAGCTTACGGACCAGCGGCGTGACATAGGCGGGACTGGTGTCGGTGGCGGGTCCGGCGTCCGGGGCTGAGCCCGCGGGCGGCGGTCCCCCGGCGGTCCCGGTGCCGGGTCCCTTGGTCGGCCCAGCGGCTTCAAGCCTCACGCCGCTGGCTCCGACCCCGGCACCCGACACCGGGACCGAGGCGGGGGATTGAAGCGCGCTGGCTGATCCGACGACGCCAATCGCGCCACCTACCTCCACAACCTCGTCCTGCGCGGCGACGATCTGAAGAAGAGTCCCGGCGACGGGGCTGGGGATTTCGGTATCAACTTTGTCGGTCGAGATCTCCACGAGCGGCTCGTCGACCTCAACGGTGTCGCCCACTGACTTCAGCCAACGGATAACGGTGCCTTCGGTGACGGACTCCCCAAGTTCGGGCAGCGTGATCACGGTCGGTGCATCGGAGGCTGGCGCAGCGGATGCTGGCGCGGGGGGCTGAGCCGACATCTGATCTGCCGCGCCTATCACCGCGAGTTCAGCTCCAACCGCCACGACGTCGTCCTCCGCCGCAGCGATCGACACGAGGACGCCGGACGCTGGGGCGGGGATCTCGGTATCCACCTTGTCTGTGGCAACTTCGACGATGGGTTCTCCGTCTGCGACCATGTCTCCCACCTGCTTGAGCCAGCGGGTGACTGTGCCTTCTGTGACGTTCTCGCCGAGTTGCGGCATGGTGACGTTGACCGACACGCGTATCCACTCCAATCCGTGGCTAGTGGCCAGCTCATCTTCCCCTGAGTCGGGCCTTCTGTCAGCTACCGGTTCGTGGCATGTGGGCGGCGCGTCTTCTCGGCGCGCTATCCGTGCGCGTGCAGGGGCTTCCCGGCTAGCGCGAGGTGGGCCTCGCCGAGGGCCTCGTTCTGCGTCGGATGCGCGTGGATCAGGGTCGCGACGTCCCCCGGGATGGCTTCCCAGCCGCAGATCAACTGGGCCTCTCCGATCTGCTCGCCCATTCGACTGCCGACCATGTGGATACCCACGACCGGGCCGTCGGTCAGCTGCACGAGCTTGACGAAGCCCCGAGTTCCCAGGATCTGACTCTTGCCGTTCCCGGCCAGGTCGTACTCGTATGTGCTCACCGAATCATGCCCGAACTTGTCGCGCGCCTGAGCTTCCGTCAGCCCCACCGAGGCCACTTCGGGGTCGCAGTAAGTGACGCGCGGAATGGCGGTCTCAACGATCGGTTCGGGTCGCAGACCGGCGATCTCCTCGGCGACGAATACCCCTTGCGCGAACCCGCGATGCGCCAACTGCGGCCCAGGCACGATGTCCCCGACAGCGAACACGTTCGGCAGATTCGTGCGCAGACGCTCATCTGTGATGACCCACCCACGGTCCATCGCCAGGCCACTGGCTTCGTAACCCATCCCCGACGTGTTGGGGCCTCGGCCCACAGCGACGAGCAACAGGTCAGCGGTGAGTGTCGCTCCATCGGCCAGAGTCACGGTCACGCTGGATTCGTCCTGAGTCGCAGAGGTGAGCGCGACGCCGGTCTTGAACGCGATCCGGCGCTTGCGGAAAGCGCGTTCAAGAGCCTTGGAGCACGCCTCGTCCTCAGCCGCTACGAGATTCGGTAGGGCTTCGACGATGGTCACGTCGGCGCCGAAGGACCGCCAGACGCTGGCGAATTCAACGCCGATGACCCCGCCTCCAAGCACGATCACCGAATCTGGAATCCAGTCCAGCTCCAGAGCCTCGTCGCTGGTGATGATGCGACCGCCGATCTCGAGGCCGGGGAGAGTGCGGGGCACCGAGCCTGAAGCCAGGACCAGATTCCGCCCCCGATAGCCGACTCCACCGACCGTGATCTCATCGGGTCCGGTCAGGGCGCCCGTGCCCGCGACGTAAGTGATGGCCTTGCTTTCCACCAATCCCCGCAGGCCCTTGTACAGCCGCGCGACTACGGAGTCCTTGTAACGGTTGACGCCCGGCAAGTCGATCCCGTCGAAGGTCGCCGACACTCCGAAGGCCGCCGAGCCGCGCGCGGTATCGGCGACTTCCGCGGCATGCAGGAGCGCCTTGGTCGGGATGCAGCCGCGGTGCAGACAAGTTCCGCCCAGCTTGTCCTTCTCAATCAGCGCCACCGACAGTCCCAGCTCGGAGGCCCGAAGCGCACACGCGTACCCGCCGCTGCCACCGCCCAGGATGACGACATCGAACAACTCGCCCGCCGCCTCGCCGGTTTCGTCAGTCATTGCCCCGCTCCTCTTCGCCCCATGGGGGTCCCCCTGCCCTGCGGGGGATGGGCTGCCATTGGAATCCTGGCATTCGGCGGAGGCAGGCGACGAGCCGCCCCAGTTCAGTCCTGGAGCGACTGGCGCCTGAGTAGTTCCACGAGCGACCGGACCCCGAAGCCGGTGCCGCCCTTTGGCGTGTACCCATAGCGGCTCTCGGGATTGAAGGCCGGTCCGGCGATGTCGAGGTGTGCCCACGCGGTGCCCCGGGGAATGAACTCGCGCAGGAAGATCCCGGCCGCCAGCATCCCGCCGTTGCGGTCGCCGGTGTTCGTCAGGTCGGCGACCGATGATTTCAGCCCGGCTCGCAGGTGTTCGGGCATCGGCATCGCCCACATGTCCTCGCCCGCGGCATCGGCGGCCGCCACCACGCGTGACCGCAGACCGTCGTCGTTGGCCATAACGGCTGCGGTCCTCATGCCAAGAGCGATCATCGCCGCGCCCGTCAGAGTAGCTACGTCGATTATCGAGTCGGGGGAGTCTTCGCAGGCTCTGGCCAGCGCGTCGGCCAGGACAAGCCGCCCCTCGGCGTCAGTGTTGAGGACTTCGACGGTCTTGCCGCCCCGAATCTTGATTACGTCTCCTGGCCTTTGGGCGCTGCCGCCGGGCATGTTCTCCGCTGCCGCCAGCCATCCGGTGACGTTGATCGGCAGGCCGAGCTTGGAGACGGCCGACACCGTCGCGAGCACGCAGGCCGCGCCGGCCATGTCGTGCTTCATGGTCTCCATCGACTTGGCGGGCTTGAGCGAAAGGCCCCCGGAGTCGAACGTGATGCCCTTGCCCACCAGCGCGGTGTGGAGCCGGGCCTTCGGATGGCGGTGCTGGAGCTGGATCAGGCGCGGGCCGTCGTGGGAGCCTTGACCGACTGCCAGGATCCCGCCGAACTCCCCGCGCCGCAGGTCGTGCTGGTCGAGGATCTCGACGCCGACGTCGGTGTGCTTGAACAGCTTGTCGGCCTGGCTGGCCAGGGCGGCGGGGTTGAGGTTGTTCGCCGGGGTGTTCACAAGATCGCGGCCCAAGTTCACGGCCGCCGCGACTGTCGTGGCTTCGGCGACAGCTTCCTTGACCGGAGAGTCGTCGGCTGTGGGGACCACGAGGATGATCTCGGACGGTGCGGGGCCGTCAGGGTCGGAGCTGTCGCCTCGGTAGGCGTCGAACCTGTATGCGCCCAGCAAGGCACCCTCCGCCACACAGGCCACGGTGACCGGATCGGAGTCAGGCGCGAGGACCGCGATCCGCGCTAGCCCCCATGTGTCGCGCAGGGTGCCGCCGACGGCATCGCGGAGATCCTCCGATGAAGGCTGGGCTGCGATCGTGGTCAAGATGGTCACCCGGCCGGGGCCGCGCTGAGAGCTCGGGATCCGGATCGGCCCCGTGTCGGCGCCAGTGGGCGCTAGGTCGGAGGCCGCCTGTGCGATCAGTCGTTCAGCCGCGCGTCCCAGCGTCTTGGGCGGCACAAGCAGGTCCATTCGCCCGTCAGACCTGATGGCGAACACGACGAGGGCGTCGACATCCGCAGGGGCCTCAATGCTGAGCCGTAGCGCGGTCATGCGTTTCCTTTCGAGTCGGATGACTCCCCCAGTCGTGGCACCAGGTTGATCGCAGGCTACCGGGCGGGCGGTAGCTTCATGCCATGACCGAAGATCGGCGTGACAGTCGGCGGCAGGAACTGAAGGAAACGCCGATCACCGCATGGAACCGGGCGGCCGGAGCCAAGATGGCCGATTTCGCCGGATGGGCGATGCCGATTGAGTACC
Organism: Candidatus Nanopelagicales bacterium; assembly: GCA_030700225.1. NCBI lineage: Bacteria > Bacillati > Actinomycetota > Actinomycetes > Candidatus Nanopelagicales > Candidatus Nanopelagicales bacterium. The sequence goes on from JAUYJT010000061.1 coordinate 67,207, forward strand.
CGGCCGGCACGATCTCCGAGCATCGCGCGGTGCGCTCAGGCTGCGGACTGTTCGACGTCTCGCACATGGGAACCGTGCGGATCTCGGGGGGGCCGGCCGTTGCCCGGCTCAACGAGACCCTCACGAACGACTTGGCTGTTCTGGATGACGGACAAGTGCAGTACACGTTGCTGTGCGACGAGAACGGCGGCGTTGTCGACGACATGCTCGCGACGCGCATGCGTGCCGATGAAGTGTTGCTTGTGCCAAATGCCTCCAACACCGCCGCTGTACTGGCTGTGCTGCGCGAGGCTCTTGGCGACGAGGCCGTGGTGGACGAGGGTGACGTTGCCGCGATTCTGGCGGTCCAAGGTCCCGCATCCCCGGGCGTTCTTGAGAGTCTTGGACTGCCCTCGCGGCACAGGTACTTGACGGTGGAGACGGCCAAGTTCGAGGGCGTCCCGGTGATCGTCTCCAGGACTGGCTACACCGGCGAAGTCGGATTCGAGATCTTCGTTCCGGTGGCAGCGGCAGCGAGGCTTTGGGAAAGCCTGATCCAGGTTCCCGCAGTGACCCCGGCTGGGCTTGGTGCTCGCGACACCTTGCGCACCGAGATGGGGTACCCGCTGCATGGACACGAGCTGTCGGCATCCATCGGGCCGGTTGAGGCTGGCCTGGCGTGGGCCGTCGCGTGGGACAAGCCGCATTTCATCGGGGACGCTGAGCTTCGGCGGCAGCGGGCCGAGGGGCCGAAGCGGCGGCTGCGTGGCGTTCGCGTGACGGGGCGGGGCGTGCCCAGGCCGGGCATGGTCGTGCGGGAGGGCGGACGGGATATCGGATTGCTGACCAGCGGCACGTTCTCGCCCACGCTCGGTACTGGTATTGGTCTGGCTCTGGTGGAGCCGGATGTTCCGCTGGACAGCGAAGTCGATGTCGACATCCGCGGCAAGTCCGTAGCTGGGCTGCTCGTGCGGCCGCCTTTCGTCGACTCGTCTCCGAAGTAGAGCGGGGTCTTGGGGCGGCTGCTCCCCGATCCGATGCACCGCCGCGCAGCGGTTGTCTGCTGCCAACTCCGGGAGTAGCTTGAAGCTGCTAAGTGGACGTCAAGTGGAAGGGATGGGCCGATCATGTCTCAGGAACAGATCGCAGTGCTTGTCACCAGGGTGAAGGAAGATGAGGTCTTCGCCGCGGCGCTTGCCGTCGCGACCGACGCGCAGGATGCGCAGCGGATCGCCTCGGAAGCTGGAATCGAAGTCAGCGCCGAGGAGCTTCTGACGTTGAAAGCTCAGGCGAGCGAGGACGTCTCGGACGCCGAACTTGAGGCTGCCTCCGGCGGACGTCGTTTCTCCACCCTCGACGTCTGCCCGCCAACGCAGCTGTGCACCTTCGGCTGGATTTGCGGATAGCGGATCCGCGCCACCGCCACTGTCTAGTGACACGACGGCGTTTCCGGGGTGGCCGCCAGTGACGGTTGATGCGGCTATCGGTACTCACGGCTGGCCTTGGCACGAGCGTTTGGAGCGCGCTGGGCGATTGGCACATGTGTCGATCGGTCCGGTGTCCCTGGTTTTGTTGGGTGTGTCGACGCTGTGCTTCGTGGCCGACACCGCTGACGAGGTCTAGGGCGGGGATGTGACCTTGATCCACACAGATGACGGGCCGCTGTATTCCCCCGCACGCTAGGGGTATCCGTCCCTCGCACGCGGGGGGACCCCCCGGGGAAGAGGGATCCATGGGCTCATCAGAGACCCTCGCGTGGCGGTTGCGTCCTTGGAGTTTTCGTGAGTAGCTTGAAGCTGCTAAGTGGACGTCAAGTGGAAGGGATGGGCCGATCATGTCTCAGGAACAGATCGCAGTGCTTGTCACCAGGCTGAAGGAAGATGAGGCCTTCGCCGCGGCGCTCGCCGTCGCGACCGACGTGGCCGACGCGCAGCGAATCGCCTCGGAAGCTGGAATCGAAGTCAGCGCTGACGAGTTTCTGACGTTGATCCCTCAGGCGAGCGAGGACGTCTCAGACGCCGAACTGGAGGCTGCCTCCGGCGGACGTACTGGACCCGACACCTGCCTTCCCGGGTCGATTCTGTGCACCATCCCCGTGGTTTGCTCATATCAATATCATCCGTGACGGTTGATGCGGCCATCGGTACTCACGGCTGGCCTTGGCACGAGCGTTTGGAGCGCGCTGGGCGATCCGCTGTATCGACGCAGGCGGACCCTCGCGACGATGCCGAACAACCTGAGGTGGTCGCGCAATGGCGGGCTTCGGTCGATCCAGACAACGCCGGATTGTTCGCTAAACGACTGGCTTGGGCAGGGTTGAGCAGCCGCGATGTGGCGCCGCTGCTGGTCTTGGATGCCGCTCCTCGGGCGGACGCGACCGACTGGTGGGCCGATCTGGAAGCCATGCGCGACGCTTGCCGCCGATCGCAGCAATCAGCCGGCGGTTCGAACCGCGTCGATCCGGTGGATCCGGGCATCCCGTTCGCGGCGCTCCTGGATCCACTAGTGCGGTGGAACTGGACCAAAGCTCGCCAGCGTAGTCCTGAACTGCGCGGCCTGGCCATCGGCGCGCAGGAATCGGCCCGAAGGGCGTTGCTGCAAGGGCTGTCCTCGCTGTGCTCACAGGCGCTCGCCGCTGACTTCGAGGACACCCGACCGATGGGCGCCACACTCTTGCTCAAGCTGGGTTCGCTCCCCGTGGGCCAGGAGCATCCCACAGCCGTCTATGACGAATGGTGTCGTCGCCACCTCGCTGACGGCCTCACCCGCATGCTCGGTCGCTTTCCGGTGCTGGGTCGCCTGGTCTCGGTTTCTTGCGCTCAGTGGAGCTCGAACTTGGTCGCCATGATGCAACGGGTGGACGGCGATCGAGAACTGCTGCAAGCGCATTTCGGCATCCCCGGGCAGGAGCCGATATCCCAAGTGAAGTGGGGGCTCAGCGATCCCCATCGACGTGGTCGAAGCGTCGCCATCGTTCACTTCGGAGTCGGTGCGCAGCGGCGAAGCATTGTGTACAAGCCCAAGGACATGCGCATTGAGGAACGGTTCCAGCAGCTCGTCAGACAAGTCGGGAACTGGCTTGACGACCCCGACTGGAAGTCACTTGCGGTTGTGGCCCGTGGAACGGAGTACGGGTACGCGGCGCTCGCGGAGCACCGGCACTGCGCCAACGACGACGAGTTGGCGATGTTCTATCGAAACACCGGTCGGCTACTTGCCCTGCTTCACCTGCTCGGGGCAACGGACGCCCACTTCGAGAACCTGATCGCCGACGGGACCTCACTGCACTTGATCGACGCGGAGACCTTGTTCCAGGGCGGGATGGTTGATCCGATCGAACTCAACCCGGCATCGGCAGACCCGCCAGAGAGCGTGTTGGCCGCCTCAGTCCTTCGGGTAGGGCTGCTCCCGTGCTGGCTACTCGGCGGCAGCCCAATGCGGGCCTACGACGTCAGCGCGCTGGGCATCAAATCCGTGGAAGGTCCGATGTCAATCCTGGGCTGGGCGCACGTCAACACCGACGACATGGTCTGGGCGAGAGTCGATTACCTTCCCGACCAACCTGGATCGCTGCCTGTTCCGGCGGGCGTTTCGAACCCCTTGGCCTCACATGTGGACGATGTGACTGCGGGCTTCGAGCAGGTGTACCGACTGGCCATGGTGCCCGAGTATCGCGAGAGTCTGGTTGCCTCAGTCGCGGCGTTCACCGGGGTTACGCGCCGGATCGTGCTGCGAGCTACCCGCGTGTACGCCAAGGTGCAGGAGAGCGCCTTGAGCGCCGAGGCGCTCGCCGATGCCAACTGTCGGGCATTCGCGCTGGAGAAACTGTCGCGCAACAGTCTGTTGACCGATTCGAAGCGCGCTCAGTGGCAGGTGTTCCTGTCGGAGCTCTTCGACATGGAGAACCTAGACATCCCGTACTTCGAGTATCCGTTGGGTTCCGATGAGGTGATCTCGTCGACTGGGGCGATTCCCGGCTTACTCGCAGGCAACGAGATCAGCGAAGCGATCGAACGCATCAACAATCTGTCGGACACCGATAGGGCATGGCAGGTGCGACTGATCCGCGGTTCGATTCGGGCTCGCTACCACGCCATCAATCGCGTCGAAGAGCAGCCGCCGATAGTGGATGTCACCGCGCCGGGCGATTCGAGTGCCATGACTGTCGGTGCGGTGGCTGACGGACTTCTGACTGGTCTGGCGGAGTCAATGATCGACGACGGCGCTTCGGACCGCTCGTGGCTCACATTGTCTCTGATCCCGGGCGCGGACAAAGTCAGGCTAGGCCTGATCGGTGATGGGCTGTATGACGGCCGTGCCGGGGTGGCCGCGTTTCAATTCCTGATGGCAGATCTCGGTCGCGATGGGGCAGTTCGGGCCGATGCAGAGTCCACTGTGGCGCCGGTGCTCCGGCGGCTGGACGACCCCGATCAGTACACGCGATTCCGTTGCCTTCGCGATTTCGGCCTCGGCTGGGCAGGTCTGGGTGGGTTGCTCCGACTGTTCGACCTGCGTATGCGCAGCAGTGCTCCGGGCGACATGTTCGGTGCCCCCGAGGCAGTGAGTCGCTTGGTCTGCCAGGTGTCCGCGGACCTGATCGGGCGGGACCTCCACCGCGACCTGCTGGCGGGCGTCGCCGGGCTGATAGGTCCGATCGCCCGGATTCATCGCCGGACCCCCACTGAGCGGACGGCCTCCATCCTGCGGGCAGCAGCGGAGCACCTGATGTCGGAGCAGAGTGGTGATGGGGGCTGGCCGGTCGCTGACGCCAGAGCACCGCTCACTGGACTCGCGCACGGCGCTAGCGGCATGGGTATGGCACTGCTGGAAGCGGGGACGGTATTGGACGACGATCGGATTGTCGAAGCTGGCACCCGGGCGTTCACCTATGAACGCAGCGTCTTCGATGTCGGCGTCGGTAACTGGCCCGATTTCCGCGAGCACCCGGGTCGGGAACCAGGCGACTCGTCTTTCATGGTGGCGTGGTGTCACGGTGCTCCGGGCATCGGGCTGGCTCGCATGCGCGCGCTGCAACTGCTCCCCGAACATCCGCAGGCCAGTGCGTGGGACGAGGAGTTGCGCCTGGCCATGGATACGACGGTGCGCAGTCCGATCGGAATGATGGACCACCTTTGCTGCGGATCCATGGGACGCGCGGCCGTGCTACGGGTCGCTGGGCGTTGGGCTCGAGAGCCAGAATGGGTGGGCGCCGCAGATGAGTTGACCTTCGACGTGATCGCACGGGCACGCGTCAGGGGCCGCTTCACGCTGCAGCTCGACGATCCACGCACGGCCGCGACAACCGCACCGGGCCTGATGACAGGGGTCGCAGGAGTGGGGGCGCACTTGGCGAGCATGATGAGTGACGGTGATCTGTCCACTCTGCTGCTTTGACTGCTCCTACAGCTGTTGGCGTTCGATGAGGTCGTGGAACGGTCCGGGTCTAGCCATGAGTTCGGCGAACTTGCCTTCGGCAACGACGACTCCGTCTGTGAGCATGACCACCAGATCGGCTTGTTCGATAGTGGACAAGCGGTGTGCCACAACCACGCGGGTGATGTTCAGTCGGTCCAGGTTGGCTACGACCGCAGCCTGGCTGACGTTGTCCAGCGCAGACGTAGCCTCGTCGAGAATCAGGATCCGGGGCTTGCCCGCCAGCGCGCGCGCCAGCAGGATTCGCTGGCGCTGGCCACCTGATACCGCACCGGTGCCTTCCACTACGACGGTCGCCAGTCCCATCGGCATGGCGCGCACATCTTCAGCCACTGCCGCGTCCGCTAGGGCCTGCCAGATTTGTGCCGCCGACAAGCCCCGGCCCAGGTCGACGTTCTCTCTGATGCTGCCGGGCATGAGGGCCGAGGACTGCATCACCGATCCGATCTGGCGACGCACGGACGAGCGATCGAGAGCCGACAGGTCGCGTCCGTCGAAGGACACGATTCCTGACTCCGGATTCTCCAACCCCAGCACGAGGCGCAGCAGTGTGCTCTTGCCGCAACCGGACGGTCCGACGATCGCCACGTGCGCCCCTGCTGGAATGGCGAAGCTGACACCCCGCAGCACCGGCGGAGTGTCGGGCCGGTAGGAGAACACCAGGTCGCGCAGGTCGATCGAACCAGCCAGTTGCGCGACCTCCTGGCCAGTGCCGGACTCGGGCTCAGCGCGCAGCACGGACCGGGCACGCTCAAGCACGGCCCGTGCGCTCAGACCCGCGCCGACCGATGCGACCGCAGCAGCAACCGCAGATGTCGCCGCCGTCAAGGCAGTCTGGGCGGTGACCAGGCTGCCCACACTTGTCCCTGCCGCAGCCGTGACTGCGAGCAGGACAGCTAGCCCCGCCGAAGGCCACAGCGCTCCGGTCATCTGTTGGGCCACAGTGAGTCGACGCTGGCGCACTTCGGTCGCCGTTGTGCGGGTCTGGGAAGTGGCCCACAGGGCGAAGGCGCGCCCGGTCGCGCCTGACACCCGCAGGCGGCTAACCCCGGCGATCAGGCCGAGCGTGACTGACTGGCTTTCCGTGCTCGCGTCGAGGACTTCCCGGGTCAGTCGCGCCGCGCGGCGCACGAGCAGCAGCTCGACGACGGCTCGTACAACCAGGAACGCCAGCAGTGCGGTCGCCAGCGACAAACTCGTCGTTGCCACACCAAGCATGGCGCCCACCACGGCGGAGATGTCCAGCAGGGAGGTAATGACCGAGTTCGACATGCTCATCGAGGCCGTGTCAACAGCGTTGGCGTCGGTCATGCGCGAGGCAACGGTGCGCTGGTTCTGCCACGACATTGGAAGGCGTATCAACCGATCCCAAACCGCGGTCGCCGTCACGGCCACTCCGCGGCCACGAATGCGCAACATGGCGTACAACCGCACGGCCCGAAGCGCCATATCGCCAGCGGCGAAAGCCACCAGGGCAACGCCGACGACCAGGAGCGTCGACCCGGTCTGGCTAGCCACGGTCGAGGTGAGCTGTCCGGCCACAATCGGGATGACGGCGGCCAGCACTCCCACGATCGCTGTCAGCATCGCGACCAGCCACAGACTCTTCTTGCTGCCTCGCAAACCCAGGCGCACCAGGTCGCGGATCCGAGCCGGGCGATTCGGATCCAACAGGGGCTCGAAAAGAATCGCCTCGCGCGACCACGGCGCAGCGGTGGCCGCGTCGAGGGCGGCGTGCAGGCCTAGGGTCGGCTCCCACACGTGGTAGGCACCCCTGCGCCAGACAGCCGCACCGTAAGTCGCCCGGTGGCGGTCCTGTAGCAACAGCGGGGGCCCCTCCTGACGCCACCAACCGGGCGTCAGTCCAACCCGCCGCACGGCCGCACCGGACGCGGCGGCCAGGGATGTGATCGTGTCGCGGCCGGTGATCTCAACGTCGGCGACGGCCCGGCGAAGGAGCAAAGGATTCGGCCGCAGCCCAATCTGTCGCGCCATGAATTCCACTACCGCGACATCGTCGGGAAGATCACCGGAGGTGAGCAAATCCGGCTTCTGGCCCGGAACCGCCGCCGCCAGGCCCAGCAGGGCATCGTCGATCAATCGCTCATCGTGGCGCGCGGACAACCGCAGCAGGTCAGCCGCCGACAGGTTTCGGTCGTTTGCCGCGCTGAGCGCCTCGCGAGCCGATCGGGCCATCGCCTGCTCGGCAGCATCGTCCGTGGCGGAGACCGGCTCGACTTGCGTGCCCGGCAACCCAACGCCAACCAGGTCAGCCCCTTCCACCTGCGCGCCAGTCAGTTGGCTAGGGGGAGTGACCTCGCACACCGGGATGCGCCGACCCGGACCGGCATCCGTGCGGGGAACAACGAACACCACAACCGTCCCCGTCACAACCCGCACTGTCGTGCCGGGGGTCAAGTGCAGGATCTCCGTGGCGTCGAGGGTGTGACGGATGTCAGCGGTGTTCACGCCATCACCAATCGTCGGTACGGGCCGTCCACCGCGACCAGGTCGACGTGACGCCCGCGCTGCACGACTTGACCCTTGTCGAGGACGATGATCTCGTCCGCGTCGCGCACCGTGGACAGCCGATGGGCAATGATGAGACTCGACGCGCCTCTTCGTCGGATCGCGGCGTCGATGTGCGCCTCGGTTGCCGCGTCCAACGCCGAGGTGGCTTCATCCATGATCAGCAGGGCCGGGTTGCGCACCAGAGCGCGGGCGATCTCGAGCCTTTGCCGCTGTCCACCCGACAGGTCCCCGCCGCCCTCGCGCAGTTGCGCCTCGTAGGAACCCGGGCGGCGCGCGATCTCGTCGTGTAGGGCCGCGTCCTTGACTGCCTGAACGACGGCGGCGTCATCGATGGTGGGATCCCACAGGGTGATGTTGTCGCGGAAGGTGCCAGCGAAGATCACCGGATCTTGGTCGACTATTGCCATGTCGTGATGCAGGACCTCCTCCGGCCACCACTGGCGCGGCTTGCCGTCGACCATCACCGCCCCCTCCCACGGTTGATACAGCCCGATCACCAACCGCGCCACTGTCGACTTCCCGCACCCGCTGGGTCCAACCAGCGCCACGCGAGAACCAGGGGCGATGTGTAGGTCCAAATCGGTCAACAGAGGCGGCCGATTGCGGTCGTATCCAAAGACCAAACCATCCAGCCGCAGGTCTCCCACGACAAAGGCCGGCCGGGGCTCGCCGGATGCATCGACCTGAATGTCAGGCAGTTTGGTTTGCAGAACGTCGTCGATCTGATCGAGTTCGCCGGATAGCATCTCGGCTTGCTGGAACTGCGCGACCACCATGGCCGCGGGTGCCAGTGCCAATCCCAGCAGCGTCTGTACAGCGACGAACCCGGCCAGCGTTAGCTGCCCTTTCGTGACGCCGAGGAGTCCGACAACCGTTACCGCCGCATCCGCAACTGTGATCAGGAAGACGGGCAGCAGATCGATGCCGACCGTGCGCTCACCCAACTGCTGCAGTGCCGCCAGAAAGCGGTTATGGGCAGCCGTCCATCGAGCGCCGAGGTGGTCTTCGGCACCGGACGCCTTGATTACCTCGAGCTGACTCAAGGAGGTAACGGCAATCGTCGCGACCTCGGTCTGTTCTCTGACCATTCTCATGGCCAGAGTGCGTCGCCTTCTGGATGCTGACGCCATCGCCAAGACGACGAATGCGACGGCGGCGACAGCAACCGCCCCCGCCGGCGGGTAGGCGAAGACCATCAGCGCCACCGCGGTCGAGCTGCTGATGACTCCAACTACCATCGTGGAGAACATGGTGGACACGGTCGCGGCCACCCGAGCCGGTTGGAGGGCTCTTTGCGCCAAGGCGCCAGCGCCTCGCATGGCGTGGAAGTTCGCCGGGAGGAGGAACAGGCGAGCGACCAGCTTGGACTGCAGAACCACTGACAACTTCGTAGCCAAACGCATTCCGACGGCGCCCTGCAGTCCGATCAGAGCGGCCTGCATCAGGGCTGCGAAGGCTAGCGCTGCGAGCAGACTCGGCACCTGCACCACCGGGCCGCCCTGAAGCCAATCCACGAACAGCCGGGCGATCCCCGGCACCAGAATCTGGGGAATAACCAGCAGCAGCCCCAGCAGCGCGATGAGGAGAACGCCGTCGCGGGATCCTGTGAGGTAGCTGGCGAGTCTCGAAACCAGCCGTGGAGGCCGACCGCCCCTGACGAACTCGGGGCCGGGCGTCATCTCCAACACGATCCCGGTGAACGACTCGTCGAATTCCTCGTCGCTGCAGGTGCGGTGGCCGAGCGCCGGATCGTTCAGATACCAGCCATCCGGTGACCACCCTTCCACCACGAGGAAATGGTCAAAGCGCCAGAAGACTATGGCGGGAAGCGTGCGGGTCTTCAGGGTCTCGGGCTGGCTGCGGCGAGCCATAACCTCCATCCCATACTTCTGGGCGGCGATCTTGACCGCGAGGGCGTTGCTCCCGTCTCGGGAGATACCGCACGCATCGCGCAGCTCCTCCAGCGGCACCCACTTTCCATAGTGGGCCAAGACGATGCCGAGCGACGCCGCACCGCACTCGGTGGCCTCCATCTGCAGGCGTGCCGGCGTCTTCTCACGGTGGCGCCTTGACGCCGCAGCAGTGCTGGTACTCACTGCTTCCCCAGCAACTGCTCCAACAGGCTCCGCTCGCTGACCAGGATGACCCCCTCGAACTCGTCGCTGGACGGAGCGGGCTCGTCAAGCAGCACTTCGATGACAACCCGCGGCCCTGGCGGGGGATCAAGTGTTCCCATGCCTTCCTGAACTAGGGCGGGTGACAGCGCCGGACTGCGATCGGGCCCGATCCGCCCGGCCAGCACAGGCCCGCCGCTAACGGACACGGTCACCGACTGACCCTCAACCACTTTTCCCGCCTCGTCCGGCAGCACGGTGATCAGGCCGACGCGGCCGTCATCAACCTTCAGTGACACCTGCGCAAGCCATTCGCCGGTATGTATCGGAGCCCCGGGCGACGAAAGGTAGCCCAGCAGCGTTCCTTCGACTTGCGAAAACTGGGGCACGGCGCGTTTGCCCGCGATGACATCCGCAACCCGCTGGCCGACGGTGACGCGCTCACCAGGCTTGACGGCGAAACTGCCGAACTGCCCCTTCGCGCTGGAGGTGACAAGGCCGATGCCGTTGAGTCCGACGACCCGACCCGAACCCGACACGGTGACGTTGCGCGGGGTGATCGCCGTGTAGGCGATGGCGGCGCCGATCAGGATGACAGCCGAAACAACAAGCAGCCAGATGCGCAGAGACGTCACCGGCAGCAGCTGGTCGAGTCGGTTGCTGGACTCATTCGCCTCCAGCGCTGCGGTTCGGTAACTAACCGCGAGTGGAGACGACGATGGCGATGTTCGCGATTGCGGCGAAGGGGCTGTCTGATCAGCCGGCTGATTCGTGATGAGAAACCTCCCTCTGGCTGGCTTGGCTATCCTCGCCCACAGTAACGCGATCATGTCGGCAATGGCTGGGAGTCGACATCCGCGGCAAGGCCGTAGCCGGGCTGCTTGTGCGGCCGCCTTTCGTCGACTCGTCCCCGAAGTAGAGCGGAGTCTTCCCAGGTCGAGGATGGAAGCGGACTCGCGTACGCACGGGTTGGACGACTTCCTAGCCTCCCGTGTTACAGTCCGCCGTGGCTGTCGGCGCGGAGGAATCTCAGGGGCTCCAGCCCTCCGAGCCGGGCATCGAGTCGGCATGGCTGAACCGCCAGCGGGCTTGGCTTGAGAGCCGAGCGAACATCCTGGGTCTTGTCGGGTTTTGTTTCGCCGTCGGGATCGGACTGGCAAATCAGCTCGCGTTTGGATTCGCCGGAGATCTGGATCTGCTCGGTAGCGGCCTGACCCTGGCAGTGGCCGGCCTCGTCGCCGGGGCTGGTATCGCGGTCGCCCTGACTCGCCGCCTCGGCAGGTGGCATCTGGCGATCGCAGCGACGGCCTTCGGCACGACGATCGCGCCGGTGGTGTCGGCCATGGCGCACTCCGAGCGCGTCTTGCCACAGGCCATCGCTCTAAGCCTCGCCGCCTCAGGCGCAGTTCTCTGCGCGGGTGCGGCGAAGCCCGGCACAATCCGCTCGGTCGCGTTCTGGACTCTGGCCGCGATCATCTGGGTGAGCCTGGCGTTGGCTGTCGCGAACCTGCTCTTCGGGGGCGAGGCCGCGTTCCGCAACCACTACTACCCCAGATACAGCGAGTACCTGGGACTTCCGGTCCTGTCCGGCATCACGGGACATCAGAACACGTTGGGATTCATCGCGGCCATCGCTCTGCCGGTCCAGTGGGTTATCGCGGACGGCAAGTCAGTGATCCGCCGCCGCCTGCGTGCCGAACCTCGAACGCTTCTGCTGGTAGCGCTCGGCCCGGTCGCGACCGCGATCGCGCTCCTGTGGTCCCAGAGCCGGACGTCGCTCGCGGCCGCCGTCCTTGGCTTGATCGTTGTCTCACTCCCGCTGCGTCGCCTGGCAGGCCGGACTTGGGCGTTCGCCTGGGCTGGGCTCCTCGCGGTGCTCGCACTCGGCCCGCTCGCGGTTGGTTTGGTCGGCATCACGACCTTCACCGGCCGCGTGGAGATGTGGACCTACGCGTTCGCGGACTTCCGCGCGAATCCACTCTTCGGCTACGGCTCAGCGTTCATGGGCAGGGACGGCTACTGGCGCGACAAGCCGACGTTCCCCGACCTATTCGGGGCCCACAACCAGCTCATGGAGATGCTGGGCCGCACCGGAATGATTGGGGCCATTTCGTTCACCGCTATGGCCGTCGTCCTCGCGGTGGCGGCATGGAAGGTGCACCAACGCGACGGGGGAGTCGCGGCGGCGATCATCGTCGTCTACGCGCTCATTGGCAGCCTGGAGACCCTGATTCCTCTAGCGCAAGCTCAGGCCGTTGGGCTGAGGGAGGTCTTCACCCCAATGATCCTGGCGCTGGGGTTGATCGCCTCGTCACTGGCGCTCGTCTCGCGTCGCGGGGATGGGAAGGACAATCAGGACGCGCCCGTCAGCCGGAACGCACCGCACGACGTCGGGCGGCCCGCGCGTAGAAGGCTCCCAGGACAGCCGTCGTGACCGCGTAGCCAAAGAAGGTCCCGATGGCTCCCGCGATCACGCCCAGGTTTCCGACCAGGGCCAGCAATACGGCTGCGCCAGTGATCACACCGGCCAGCGAAGCCATGGCCACTTCCGCGGTCCGCCCGTCGAGCACCGCGACTTGGTTCTCCAGCGGCACATACAACGGGATCGGCAGCAAGCTGGCGACAAGGATCGCGGTCATCCAGCCGATGTCAGGGTAGGTCGGTCTGAACAGGAGCAACGCACCAAGCACGGAGACCGCGCCGCCTGACAGGAGAACCAGCAGGTAGCGGCCCGACTCTGCCGCCAGCCTCGCCACGGCGCCGGACACGGACTGGCGAATGATCCGGCCATAGCGGGCCTTGTTGTACTCCGAAACCAGGATGTTCGCGATGTTCGCGAGCTGATAGCTGAGCGCGTAGACGCCGAATGTCTCGGATGAGACCAGTCCGTACAGGAGGAACTTGTCGAGGTTCGCCAAGGCGCCCTGCAGCCCAGCGGTCAAAACCCACGGCCCGGACCTCCGCGTGGTCGCGACTCCATCCCTGACTGTCTGGCGAGAGGGAACGCGCAGTCCCGCGAGACCGATGCGGCGGATCGCGAAGATGATCACGATCGCGGCCTGAGCCACGTCACCCGAGACCCACAGCCACAAGACATCCAGCGACGACCCCGAACCGACAACGATCAGGGCCGCGATGCGCAGTAGGCCGGCGGCGAGGAAGGGAATGAACACGAACTCGATCAACGCCCTCTTGTCGTGTCTGATTCGCGCCCGGCCCAGCACTGGCATCTGGCACAGCCCCAGAACTACCGCGGAACCGATCATCACAGCCCACTGCCAGAAGGGGAAACCAACCAGGATCGCGAATCCGGCGAAGCACAGCCCGGCCAGTGCCGCCACCGGCAACGCGACGAACCAGGCGGGGGCCAAGGGCCTGGGCGGGCGCCCGTCCAGGCGCCTGCGTTCCTCGTAGATCGCGGTGAACTCCAGTCCGCCGCTCGACAGCAGAGTCAGCCAGGCACTCGCGACCGCCAGCATCGCCACCTGGGCGAACTCGCCGGGACCGATCTGGCTAGCGAAAAGAAGCAAAGCCAGAAAAGGCATGCCGCGCGTCACGCCGCCGGCGCCGAGGCTTGCCGCGTACCACGTCATCCGCACAGCGACCCTTTCTCCCGCTCCCGCAGTCGTTCGCGCCGCTAGTCCGTGCGGTTCGCCCCCGCCAGGCTACGGACCCAGGACCTACTCCGGAAGCGTTCCCGGACGGCTGCGACGCAGCCCCTAGCAACCGTCAAGATCCCGCGCGAATAGCGCTCATTCGTTCGACGGAAGTCAGTGGCCCACCTCCACAAGAATTCCAGGTGGATTCGCAGCAGCCACCTAGGTGCGCGACTCTGCTCGCCAGAGAGCAGGCGGAACCAACCCCCGCAGCTGATCACAAGGGCTGGGGGAAGTTCGTCGCGCCAGCGTTGCGCCCAGAACGCCTCCAAGGGCATGCCCAATCCGACAAAGACCAGATCCGGTTCCGCGCGGCACAACTCCTGAAGCACAGATGTCCAGTCGTCGTGGAATCCATGTGCGGTGAAGACCGGGCATACACAGTGGGAACTGACCAGGGCCTCCACCCCCGCCTCAGCGCTGCCTGGAGGACCACCAATGAGGGCGACACGGGGCGGACGGCCCCAGCGCTCGGCGAAGGCTTCGAGGAGCTTCGGAGCGAGATCGGTGGTTGGCATGGGCGCGATCGCTCGCGCTCCAGCGAGCTTGGCGATGATCGCGACTGAGACCCCGTCAGCGTGCAGGTAGTCAGCTTCCGCGAGCGCGGCTCGCACGCCGGGTTGTTCGATCGAGTTCAGCGCGGTGATGTGCATGGCAAGCACTGTCCGGCACTCTCGACGCTCCTCGAAGTCCGCGAGGGCCCTGGTGACGAGATCCGTGGGCGCTTCGTCGCTGAGTTCGATGCCGAAAACCGGGACCGTCGGGACACTGTGACGCGGGACGCTCAGGAGGATCTCCGGGTACTTCACCGAGATTTCGTCCGATCCAGTCTCGGGGCCGTCCCAGACAACGTCGAGGAGGTCGTCCCGGACGAGTGACAGAACGGGGTCCGGCGCCTGGTCCGCTCGCTCAGTTGCCACTTCGCCCCAAGTCATCATTCATCGCGGGACGCCATCAAAGAGTTCCGGTCCCTCCCGGGATTCTACGATCAGCGCGCGAGAGTCGTGCTGTCCCGGTCACTCCTCGAGTCTGGCGGAGAGCTGCTTGGCCGCAGCGACAGTAGCCGGCCCCCAGCGCTTGCCGGGCGAGCGCCCGATGCGCTCGATCGGGCCGGAAACGCTGATCGCGGCGAGTACGCGGCCCGCAGGGCCGAACACCGGCGCGGACACCGATGCGACACCTTGCTCGCGCTCGGCCACACTCTGCGCCCACCCGCGTTCGCGGACCTGGGCCAGGGCGTCGAAGTTGAAGGCCGCGTCCGCCAGAAACCGTTCCTGGACACTCGCGGATTCCCAGGCCAGTAGGACCTGAGCTGCGGACCCAGCGAGCAACGTCATCGACGCGCCCAGCGGAACGGTGTCCCTCAGCCCGGACGGCAGGTCGGCGACGGCGACGCAGAGGCGTCTCCCCGCGCGGCGCCGGTAGAGCTGTGCGCTCTCGCCAGTAGTGTCCCGCAGCCCTTCGAGGACAGGCCGAGCCACAGCGACCAGGCGGTCCGCGACGGCTGAGGCCGCGAGTTGGCTGATGCGCGCCCCCAGGATGAATCTGCCGTCGGAGTCGCGCCCGGCCATCCCGTGGGACTCCAGCGCCACTGCGAGCCTGTGCGCGGTGGGGCGGGTCAGCCCCGTTTCGTGCGTAAGGTCCGACAAGTCGTGAGGGCCAAGTTCAAGGGCGTCCAGGATCCGCTGCGTCTTGTCCAGCACGCCGACTCTGCTAGCATGGTCCACGATGTGAGCATAGCATCTCACCATGTGAGATCGCCGGAATGAGTCAGGCGTCATCAGAAGACGGCGGGTTGGACTCCGGCGGCACGGCTAGGAGGCAGAGCATGGGACGAACTCTGGCGGAGAAGGTGTGGGACTCCCACGTCGTGGGGGAGCGCTCTGGCGGCCCGGATCTTCTGTACATCGACCTGCACCTGGTCCACGAGGTCACCAGTCCGCAGGCCTTTGACGGGCTTCGCATGGCAGGGCGTCGAGTCCGACGGCCGGACCTCACCGTGGCCACCGAGGACCACAACGTCCCAACCAGCGACATCGACAAACCGATCGCCGACCCCGTCAGCCGTGCGCAAGTCGAAGCGCTACGGGCGAACTGCGCTGAGTTCGGTGTCCCCCTGTACTCCCTCGGCGACGTCGAGCAAGGCATCGTGCACGTTGTCGGCCCCCAGCTTGGCCTGACCCAGCCGGGCATGACCGTAGTCTGCGGCGACTCGCACACTTCCACGCACGGAGCGTTCGGCGCGCTGGCGTTGGGCATCGGAACCAGCGAGGTTGAGCACGTACTGGCGACGCAGACTCTGTCGCTGAAGCCCTTCAAGACGATGTCGATCACCGTAAGGGAGGAGTTGCCGCAAGGCGTCACCGCCAAGGACCTGATCCTGGCCACGATCGCTCAGATCGGTACTGGCGGGGCACAGGGCCACGTCATCGAGTATCGCGGCCCGGCGATCCGTTCTCTGACGATGGAAGAGCGGATGACCGTGTGCAATATGTCGATCGAGGCCGGGGCTCGCGCGGGGATGATCGCCCCGGACGAAACGACCTTCGACTACCTCAAGGGCCGGCCCCGCGCGCCCACGGGGGATCAGTGGGACAAGGCGGTTGAGTACTGGCGATCTCTGGCAAGCGATGACGATGCTCAGTTCGACACCGAAGTCGTCGTCGACGCCTCGCGTCTCGAGCCGTTCGTCACGTGGGGCACGAACCCAGGTCAGGGACTGCCGCTGTCGGGACGCGTTCCGGATCCATTCGACTTCGATGACGAGGGCGAGAGGATGGCGACTGAGCGGGCGTTGGACTACATGGGTCTGGCCCCTGGCACTCCACTTCGTCAGATCGGCGTCGACGTCGTCTTCGTTGGGTCATGCACGAACGGGCGAATAGAGGATCTTAGGGCCGCTGCCAACGTGATGCGCGGCCGCGAAGTTGCCCCCGGAGTGCGCATGCTGGTTGTGCCGGGTTCGGTGCGCGTGAAACAGCTCGCCGAAGCCGAAGGACTGGGGGAGGTGTTCATCGCGGCGGGCGCCGAATGGAGGGAAGCTGGTTGTTCGATGTGCCTGGCCATGAACCCGGACAAGCTGGCTCCCGGCCAACGATGCGCATCGACGTCCAACCGGAACTTCGAGGGCCGACAGGGTCCCGGTGGGCGGACCCACCTAGTGTCACCGCAAGTCGCCGCTGCCACGGCTGTCAAGGGGACGTTCGCATCACCCGAGGATCTGGTACGGGACTAGGGAGCAAGCGATGGATGAATTCACCGTCCACGTCGGGACCGGCGCGCCGTTGAGGCGCAGCTATGTCGATACCGACCAGATCATTCCGGCGGAGTATCTGAAGAGGATCACCAAGACCGGATTCGCCGACGGGCTCTTCGCGGCCTGGCGGCTAGATCCGGACTTCGTGCTGAACAAGCCGGAATTCGCGGCAGCGACGATCCTCGTCGCTGGTTCGGACTTCGGCACTGGGTCTTCACGTGAGCACGCTGTGTGGGCACTTCAGGATTACGGTTTCCGGGTCGTGATCTCTTCCCGGTTCGCTGACATCTTCAGGGGCAACGCCGGGAAGAACGGACTGCTACCGGCGATCGTCGAAGCTGACGCGGTCGAGCGCCTGTGGCAGCTGATCGAGGCGGATCCGCTGCTTGAGATCGAGGTCGACCTCGACGCGCGGACGATTCGCGCTGGGGTGGGGGACCCCCAGCGAAGTGGGGGAGAGGTCATCGAATTCCAGGTGGACGCCGACATTCGGCAGCGCCTCCTGAGCGGCCTGGACGACATCGCCGCGACGTTGGAGCTGGGGGCTTCGATCAGTGAGTTCGAGTCAACTAGGCCTGAGTTCATGCCGACGACGACCCTGGCGACTTGAGCAAATCGGCGTGGCGTTCGCATTGGCCCGCACTCTCCACTAGGGTTCGCTGAAGCGGACTACCGCCGCTCACAAGGGAGGGATCCTGTGAACAGGGCTGAGTTGATCGACGCGCTGGCCGAGCGTCTAGAGAAAGGCCGCAAGGAAGCGTCAGAGACGCTTGACGCAGTACTAGATGAGATCAAGAAGGCTGTAGCTGCCGGCGAGAAGGTTTCGCTTGGCGGTTTCGGGGTTTTCGAGAACCTCGCCCGTACAGCTCGCGACCCCCAGACGGGGGAGGCTGTGAAGCTCAAGGCTCAGGAGATTCTGAAGTTCAGGCCGGGCGCGGATTTCAAGGCGCTCGTGGCGAGCGCGCAGAAGGCAGTCGCGGATCGGATCGCGGCGGCGAAGAAGGCCCCGGCGAAGAAGGCCTGATCTGGCGTCAGCTGGGGTCGACAAGTCCCAGCGCGCGCGCAAAGGCTGAGGTCTGTGTTCCTGCGCCGCTGACGACTGCGGCGCGCAGGTGCGCAAGGGTGTCGACGTCGCGGCGCAAACGTTGCCATCGGTCATCAACGAGTTCAATGGCGCCCGTGTCTGCGTGCGTTGCGCGCGAGCGGCGGCCCATGCTGGGTCTCAGTCCTGCGGGGTTTCGGGATCCCAGCATCACGGTCCCAATCGAGTCAGCGTCCGGCACGAACCAGCGCTCCTGGTCGCCTGCCCGATTCAGGATGGCATCGAGTTGTTCTCCGCTGGCGCATGGAATGTCCGCCACCATCACTGCCACCGGGCCGCACAGCCCGGCTTGCTTGATCGCCGACGTGATGGCTTGGTTCACTCCGCGATCGTCGTCTTGCAGGATCAGCTTGATCTTGTTGTCCAGAAGATCCGACAGCATGGTCTCTGCGGAGACGACTACCACTTCGCCGATCAGACAGGATTCTCGACAGGCGGCCAGGACATCCAACAGCAGGGCTCTAGCCAGATCGGCGCGTACTGACGGCGGTGCTTGGAGCCGGGTCTTGGCCCGCGCGAATGTCTTGACGGGTATAACTGCAGACCGCTGCGCGGCCTCGGAAGCGGAGTCTGGTGGCATTTCGTTTCGTGGATTCTCCGTTTCCAGCGGTCTTGATGATCAAGATAGTGGTCAATCGCGTCGACACCCGGCGTCGCTAGGGCGAGGATAGGCGCACAGCACAGGGAAAGGCGTTTGCGATGTTATTCCCCAAGGGCCAGGCACTGGGCCCCTGGTACAGGTTCGCTGTTTGCGTCCTGTGGCCGCCCATGATGGGCCTGACCCGCCGGGACTGGCGCGGGGCGGAGCATCTGGGTAAGCCAGGCGAAGGATGCGTGGTGGCTGCCAATCACCTGTCTTGGTTCGACCCCATCGTTGTGGCGCACTTCCTCAATGACAACAATCGCGCCCCGCGTTTCCTCGCCAAGGACAGGATCTTCGAGATGCCCGTGGTTGGTTCGATCGTGGGTAACTCGGGCCAGATCCCCGTCTATCGCGCCACTGACAACGCCTCGGACGCTGTTCGGGCGGCGGTCGATGCGGTCGAACAGGGCGAGGCGGTCCTCGTGTACCCCGATGGCACCCTCACCCGAGATCCCGATCTTTGGCCCATGACGGGGAAGACAGGTGCGGCCCGGATCTCATTGCTGAGTGGGTGTCCTGTGATTCCAGTCGCGCATTGGGGGGCTCAGGATGTGATGCGCCCGTACAAGAAGGAACTCCGGGTGCTACCTCCCAAGACCATGCGCGTTGCGGCTGGGCCTCCGGTGGATCTCGATGACCTGCGTGGTCTTCCTATGACCACGGAGGTCGTGGAGGAAGCGACGACGAGGATCGTTGACGCGATCACGGATCTGCTGGCCGACCTACGGAACGAACGCCCGCCGACCGAGCGCTGGAGCAGGCGACTCGGAAAGCGTGTGCCCGTTCACAGGGGCCTGGGCAAGGCGAAGAGTCCGCCGCCCAAGACGGTCGCGAACCAGGGAAGCAAGAAGGCCCCACGCAGGAACGACGCATCCCCTCCGAGACCTAGAACGAGTACCGGCCCGAGTCGCAAACCACACTCGGCCGCCGCAGACGCTAGTTGACGCCAGTTGTCGCAAGTTAGGGAGTGAGCATGACACGTATCGCGGTAATGGGAGCCGGCTCGATGGGCACGTGCTTCGGCATGATCATGTCAGACGCCGGGGGAGAAGTTGGCCTTTGGGCGCGCGAGACGGAGGTCGCGGAGGACATCAACCGCAACCACCGGAACGAGATGTTCCATCCAGGATTCGACCTGCCTCGCCCCCTGTGGTGCAGTAACGACGCTGAGGAGGTCATGAGCAGGGCTGAGATCGTCGTCCTGGCTTTGCCAGCTCAAGTCCTCCGTTCGAATTTGGAGCTATGGCGCGATGTGATCCCGGCCGACGCCTTGCTCGTCACGCTGATCAAGGGCATAGAGCAGGGCACCAAGATGCGCATGACCCAGGTGATCGCGGAGGTCGCCGATGTACCGGCGGAACGTGTCGCCGTTGTGTCAGGGCCGAACCTGGCCCGGGAGATCATCCAGCGGCAACCGGCGGCGACGACCGTTGCCTGTGTGGACAAGGGTGCTGCCCAGAAACTGCAGGAAGCGGCCAGTACGGGGTACTTCCGCCCATACTTCACGACCGACGTCGTTGGTGTGGAACTGGGCGGATCGGTGAAGAACGTGATCGCCCTGGCGAACGGAATGGCCGTCGGGCAGGGCTTCGGTGAGAACTCCCAGGCCGCGCTGGTTACTCGAGGGCTGGCCGAGATGGTTCGACTGGGTGTGGCCATGTCAGCGAATCAGCTCACCTTCATCGGCTTGGCGGGCGTCGGTGACCTGCTGGCCACGTGCAATTCGCCTCTCTCGCGCAACCGAACGTTTGGGGAGAATCTCGGAAAGGGCCTGACGGTAGAAGAGACCGTCGCCGTCACGAAGCAGACGTGTGAAGGGGTCAAGAGCTGCCAACCGATTCTCGAGATGGGCCAGGACGCCGGCGTGGAGATGCCGATCACTCAGCAGGTCGTTGAGGTGGTTCATCACGGTATGAAGCCGCGCGACATGCTCTACAACCTGATGTCGCGGCCCGTTCGCGCGGAACAGGGCCAGTCCTCGTAGTGGCTCCAAGCGCGAGGGAGACACGATGGAATCTCGCGGGTGCATTGTCCTGATCCGCCATGGGCAGACGGAGTGGAGCCTGAGCGGTCAGCACACAGGGCGCACCGACATGCCGTTGACTCCAGCGGGCGCGGCGGATGCGGCCGCGCTTCGTCCCGTCCTAAGGCGTTGTGACTTTGGCCTGGTCTTGATCAGTCCACTGCGGCGGGCGCGCGACACGGCGCGGATGGCCGGCCTGTCCGGCCAGACAGACGCTGACCTGCTCGAGTGGGATTACGGCGCGTGGGAGGGCAGGACGAGCGCAGACATTCGCGGTGACCTGAAGGATCCCTCGTGGACGATTTGGAACCGACCGATCCCGCCAGGCGCGACGCCCGGGGAGCAGTGCGAAGACGTCGCGACTAGGGCCCGACGGGTGCTGGGTCGTTGCACTCCGGTTCTGGAGTCGGGCGAAGATTGCGCCCTGGTGGCTCACGGTCACTTTCTGCGGATACTGACAGCCACCTGGCTGGGCATGCCCGCGATCGGCGGACGGCTGTTCACTCTGGACGCTGGATCACTGTCGCGTCTGGGTTTCGAGAATCAACAAGAAGTGATCCTCTCGCTCAACGCCAGGCCAGACAGGCCGTCCGGGTCGTCTCCCCCTCCTCCCCCACTTCATGGGGGAGCGGGCGGTACCCCCAGGTCGGGCGCGCCTCATCCCCACATGTAGTTGAGTCTGTATGGTCCGAGTGTGCGGACACCACGAGCGCGCGTCGCGGTCTTGTTCGGGGGGCGCAGCAGTGAGCACGCGATCTCCTGCGTGAGTGCTGGCGGAATCCTGAAGGCGATCGACCGCACTATCTACGACGTCGTTCCGATCGGTATCACCCCGAGCGGCCAGTGGGTCCGCGAATCCGACAACGCCGATCGGTTGGCCATCATCGATGGCGTGCTGCCGAGCGTAGCCCCAGACGGGCATCGGGCCATCTTGTCCCTTGACCACAGCACTCGCGGAATCTGGTTCGAGACGCCCGGGGGAGAGCGCCAGTTCGAGGCCGTGGACGTCGTGTTCCCCGTGCTGCATGGCGCGAATGGCGAGGACGGGACGATTCAGGGTGTCTTCGAGATAGCCGGGCTTCCATACGTTGGCTCTGGGGTCTTCGCCTCGGCGGCATGCATGGACAAGGGGCATGCCAAGCCGCTGCTCGCCAGCCAGGGGATCCCGGTAGGAAGCTGGTACGCGTTTCATGCCAGAAGCTGGGCCGTCGCACCGGAGCAGATGCTCGATCGCATCTCGCAGCTGGGCATGCCGTTGTTCGTCAAGCCATCGCGCGCCGGGTCGAGCGTCGGGGTGTCGAAGGCTCACGACCAGCAGGAGCTGGTGTCCGCGATCGAGCTTGCCCTGCGGCACGATCCGCGTGTGATCGTTGAGGCAGCGGTCGAGGGCGCACGGGAGATCGAGTGCGGTGTGCTGGTCGGGCCAGATGGTGTGGCCAGAGCCAGTGTCTGCGCTGAGATCCGCGTCAGGGAAGGCCACGAGTTCTATGACTTCGGCGCCAAGTACCTGGACGACTCAGCGGAGTTGATCGTCCCCGCGCGGTTGCCGGGTCAGGTCGAGAAGACGGTGCAGGACCTGGCACTTCAGGCGTTCGCGGTAATGGGATGCGAAGGACTGGCCCGGGTCGACTTCTTCGTGGGGGCAGACGGGCGGGTGGTGTTGAACGAACTCAACACGATGCCCGGCTTCACGCCGATCTCGATGTATCCCAGGATGTGGGCTGCCAGCGGCGTCGAATACGCGGATCTGATCGACACCCTGATCCAGGAGGCACTGTCCCGTTCGCCGGGTCTTCGGTGACTGCTGGCCGCGTGGCGGCCCGCGCTGCGCTCTCCACTACCGTGGAACCGGCGTGAACCGGCCTAAGCGAGAGGTGCAGCAGTGGGCGAAACCGTGGCGGAGGTAGGCGAGTTCGGGCTCATCGATCGGATCCGGGAGAGGCTGTCCGGGTCCCCGGGAGTTTCCGTCGGTGTGGGCGACGACGCCGCGGTCCTGGCCATGCCGGGGGAGACGGTGCTGTGCACAGACGCGCTCGTTGAGGGCAAGCACTTCAAGCTCGATTGGTGCTCGGCCGCTGACGTCGGTCACCGTGCCGCCGCCGCGAGCATGTCTGACATCGCCGCTATGGGAGCCAGGCCACGGGCGCTGGTCGTGTCACTCTGCCTTCCCGCTGACGCGTCGGTTGACTGGGTCATGGAGCTCGTCGACGGCATGTCCGATGAGGCCGCGGAAACCGGGGCATCGCTAGTGGGTGGCGACCTGGCTCGCTGCGACACGGTCGTTGTCTCAGTGGCGGCAGTCGGGGGCGTGGCTCCTGGACGGGCGGTTACTCGCTCTGGTGCGCGGCCCGGCGACGTCGCAGCTATCGCGGGCAGGCAGGGTTGGGCTGCGGCCGGGCTCACGGTCCTGTCCCGAGGATTCCGATCGCCTCGGGCACTCGTGCAGGCCTATCAGCGCCCAAATCCTCCTTACTCCAGCGGGCCAGGGGCCATGGAAGCCGGGGCGACGTCAATGATCGACGTCAGCGACGGACTCCTGGCAGACCTGCGACACATCGCGGTGGAGTCGAAGGTGCTGGTAGATCTGGAGTCGGGTCTGATTCCGCTGGCTGATCAGCTCAGCGAAACCTCGTCAGCTTTCAACGTTGATCCCCTCACCTGGGTGCTCGGCGGTGGCGACGATCATTCGCTAGTAGCAACGTTCCCCTCAGGCGCCCGATTGCCGGAGATGTTCACGCGAATCGGACGGGTCGTCGACCTGGCTGGCGGGCCGGCAGGGGTGTCGGTTGACGGACGGCTCTGGAGCGGGCAAGGCGGAGGTTACGACCACTTCCGCTGACGCCTCTGGACGCCCGCAGCCCGTAGGGGCCGCAGGGTGCGCCCCTCTAGCTGGGCGTGACCTTCCCGGCCTTCAGACAAGAAGTGCACACGCGGACCCGCGTGACCGCGCCTTTCACCTTCGTACGTACCGTCTGGATGTTCGGGTTCCACCGTCGCTTGGTCCGGCGGTGGGAGTGGGAGATGGCGTGACCGAATCCAGGGCCTTTGCCACACACGTCACACTTGGCTGCCACTTGGCACACTCCATCCATGCTCAGCCAGGCATCCTGGCTAGGGGAACGATCCAGGGTATCCGAGCGCAACGGCGGGGCGAAATCGCCATGGTCAGATCGCTCACAGTAGCGTGATGTCTGTCCGCGGGTCTGCCAGAGGAAGGCTGTGCGATGTCAGAGGTCGTCGGTGCCGGACTGCTGCGTTCCTGGGTGAGTGCGGCCGTTACCGCGTTGGGGGAGTCTCGTGCGGAGATTGACGCCCTGAACGTGTTCCCGGTTCCGGACGGGGACACCGGGACCAACATGTACTTGACCATGGAAGCCGCCGAGTTGGCCATGGCCGAGGTTGATGAGCACCTACCGCCCGTGGGCGAAGCACGCACCATGACTGGGCTGGCGGCAGCACTGACCAGGGGCGCGTTGCTCGGTGCCCGTGGAAACTCTGGAGTGATTCTGTCGCAGATTCTGCGCGGGATGGTTCGCATGGATCCTGTGACAGGCGGGCATCTGCGAGACGCGGCGGACGCGATTAGGACTGGGCTCGATGAGGCTTCCACACTCGCCTACTCGTCGGTGGCCAGGCCCGTGGAGGGCACGATGCTGACGGTTGTGCGGGCCGCGGCGGAATCGGCCGCGTCCTGCGAATCGTCCGAAGTGGCTGACGTCGTGATCGCGGCCGCGGATGGAGCCTCGCGAGCGTTGGCGGCGACACCGGAGATGCTGCCGGTCCTGGAGCAGGCCGGCGTCGTCGATGCTGGCGGCAAGGGTGTCTGCGTGATCCTGGACGCCCTCGCGGAGGTTGTGACTGGAGTCCGCAAACCCCGTTCGCTCGAGCACGCGAAACTGCCGACCGTGATCATGCCAGCGGACGGATACGAAGGACCTAGATACGAGGTCATGTACCTGCTGGAAGCCGACGATGACCGCGTGCCTGACCTGAAGCGGGATCTGGATTCGCTGGGCGAATCGCTGGTCGTGGTCGGGGGTGATCGGCTATGGAACATCCACGTGCACGTCGACGACGCTGGCGCGGCCATCGAGGCCGGGATGGCGTGCGGTCGTCCCTACCGGCTGAGGGTCACCTGGCTGACCGACACGGGGGCAGCCGTACGGCAGCGTGGATTGGAGGGACGCGGGGTCGTCGCGGTGGCTCACGGCCCAGGAGTGGTGGCTCTCCTGGAGAAGTTGGGCGTTGAGCCAGTGCCGTCACAGCCGAGGATCGCTCCCTCGACGGGTGAGATCCTCGCCGCCGTGGCCAAATGCGGAGCCGGCGAGGTCGTGATCTTGCCCAGCGACAAGGACACAAGACCAGCAGCGGAGGCAGCGGCGGTGACCGCTCGCCAGCAGGGCACGCGGGTGGCTGTCGTTCCTACCCGGTCGATCGTGCAGTCGTTGTCCGCGATAGCGGTTCACGACCCGGGGCTGGCCTTTGATGATGACGTCGTGTCGATGTCACGGGCCTCCGGCGCGACCCGGTACGGCGCCGTGACCGTCTCATCTCGTGACGCCATGACTTCAGCCGGCCTGTGCAATACCGGCGACATCCTGGGCGTCGTGGACGGGGACATCATCGAGGTCGGCTCCGATGTGTTTGATGTGGCCGTGAACACCATTGAGCGCCTGATGTCGGCTGGCGGCGAGCTGGTGACAATCGTTACCGGAGCCGATGCCGAGGAGTCCGCCGTCGATGAGCTGAAGCGCTCCATCTGTGAGTCTCACCCTGGGGTAGAGGTCGAAGTATTCGAAGGCCTACAGCCGTACTGGCCGCTCATCTTCGGCGTTGAGTAGGACCCGCGATCCAGCGACACGGGCTGTCCACAGCGGCGAGCGGTACCGGCCTAGTGTCGGCCCCAGCGGCTAGGCTCAGGCGCAACCGGCCAGATAGCGCAGGGGGGGTGCCATGACCATTGAGCCGATCGAAGCTGACGATCCCGAGAGCCACTCGGCCGACATTGTCAGCGCCAACATTGACACACTCCGGACCATCCTCCCCGACGCCTTCACTGAGGACGGCGTCGACTTTGACGTGCTGCGGCAGCTTCTTGGGGACGACATCGCCGACAGTGATGAGAAGTACGGACTGACATGGCACGGCAAGCGCAACGCCCGCAAAGCGGCACTCACTCCCAGCACGGGGACACTGCGACCGGCACCCGAGGACAGCCTCGACTGGGACACCACAGGCAACCTCATGATCGAAGGCGACAACCTTGAGGTTCTGAAGCTTCTGCAGAAGTCCTACTCCGGCCGCGTCAAGCTCATCTACATCGACCCGCCGTACAACACCGGCAACGACTTCGTCTACAAGGACGACTTCCGCAACCCCATCGGCCACTACCTCGACGTCACACAGGGCCGCCTCACCAGCAACCCCGAGACCTCCGGCCGGTTCCACACCGACTGGCTCAACATGATGTACCCGCGGCTCATGCTCGCCAGGAATCTGTTGCGGGACGACGGAGTGCTCTTCGTCAGCATTAACGGCGGGGAGTTGGCCAATCTCAAGCTCTCTCTGGACGCCGTTATTGGTGCGGAGAATGCCGTGGCCACGGTCACTTGGCTGAAGCGAGTATCGCCCGCAAACGATGCCAAGTGGTTCAGCTCGGACCATGACTACATCGTGGCTTACTCAAGAAGCAAGTCGTCCCTGTCTCCTGAGTGGAAGACGTCCGCGTCGGATGTATAGGAAGTCCTGCTTGAAGTGGAACGGGACCTGCTCGATCGGTTTGACGACCTGGATGAGTTGGGGGCCGAGTACAGGACGTGGTTCTCCGAACACAAGAGAGAGCTGCGACCGATGGATCGATACAAGTACATCGACTCTGACGGCATATACATCGGCAGTCAGAGCGTGCACAACCCAGGCAAGGAGGGGTACCGCTACGACGTCATCCACCCAATCACTGGGCGTCCATGCAAGCAGCCACTGATGGGCTACCGCTTTCCCGAGACGACGATGTGCGAACTGCTGGACGCCGACAAGATCCTGTTCGGCGATGACGAATCCAAGATTATCGAGCTGAAGGTCTATGCCCGG
The DNA here is from genome assembly GCA_030700225.1 of Candidatus Nanopelagicales bacterium. Lineage (NCBI taxonomy): Bacteria > Bacillati > Actinomycetota > Actinomycetes > Candidatus Nanopelagicales > Candidatus Nanopelagicales bacterium. The sequence continues at coordinate 94,035 of JAUYJT010000061.1, forward strand.
GACTACACGGACAAACTGCCCAGCGTCCTGACCTTGGACGGCCGCCTGGGAGCCTACGACCTTCGTGACCTGTTCCCCGAGGTATCGAAAGCCTTCACGAACCCGAAACCAGTTCGACTGCTGAAATCAATCTTCTCCTTCGTGCTCCATGATGACGACATCGTCCTGGATTTCTTTGCTGGCTCGGGAAGTACTGCACATGCTGTGATGAACATGAATGTCTCCGGGGAACACAATCTTCGATTCTTCCTGGTCCAACTAGACGAATCGCTGGACGAGACAGCAACCAATTCCCAGGCGGCAGCGGTCCTTTCGAAACTTGGGAAGCCGCTCAACATAGCCGAGATTACGAAGGAGAGATTGCGCCGTGCGGCTCGGAAGGTCACGGCCGGTGCAACCAGCGGGCCGCCGGAGTTGTTCGGATTCCGGGTCTTCAAGCTCGACTCCTCGAACATTCGGGCTTGGGACCCGGACCCGGCCGACCTTGAGGAGGCCCTGAGGCTGAGCGTCGAGCACGTAGTAGAGGGCCGCACGGAGCAGGATCTGCTGTACGAGGTGCTGCTGAAGCGGGGGCTGGACCTGTGCGTTCCGATTGAGACGCGCGAGATCGGTGGCAAGAATGTCCACTCGATCGGCGGTGGAGTGCTCATGGTTTGCCTCGCTGAGGAGTTGACTGGGTCCGATGTCGAGGCCGTGGCGAAGGCGATCGTGACCTGGCGCCGCGAGCTAGAGACGTCAAGCGACATGGCCATCGTGTTCCGGGACAGTGCCTTCGTCGACGACGTGGCCAAGACGAACATGGCCGAGATCCTCAAGCAGAACGACCTGACCAACGTGCGCAGCGTCTAGGGCACTGGTAATGGCGACCATGAAGCTCCGCTTCGAGGCCGACCTGGAGTATCAGGCCGACGCCATCGACGCCGTGTGCGGCCTGTTCACGGGCCAGGAGATCTGCCGGACGGAGTTCACGGTGACCAGCGCGGCCCTCGGCGGGCAGGCGGTCCTTGGTCCGGATCAAGTGGACACGGGCCTGGGAATCGGGAACCGGCTGGCTTTGGGGGATGGGCAGTTGCTCGCCAATCTCAACGTAGTCCAGGCTCGCCACAGCTTGGCCCCGAGCGAGGAACTCCCAGCCCGGGACTTCACGGTCGAGATGGAGACCGGCACCGGCAAAACGTACGTCTACTTGCGGACTGTGTTCGAACTCAACAAGCGCTACGGCTTCACCAAGTTCGTCATCGTCGTGCCGTCGATCGCCATCAAAGCGGGTGTGTACAAGACGCTTCAGATCACCCGGGACCACTTCAGGGCGCTGTACTCCGGTATCCCCTACGACTACTTCCTGTACGACTCGGCAAAGCTCGGCAACGTCCGCAACTTCGCTACCAGTTCCCAGATCCAGATCATGGTGATGACGGTCGGCGCCATCAACAAGAAGGACACCAACAACCTCTACAAGGACACCGAGAAGACAGGCGGAGACAAGCCGATCGACCTGATCCGGGCGACCAACCCCATCGTCATCGTTGACGAGCCCCAGAGCGTCGATGGGGGCTTGAAGGGCGCCGGGAGGAAAGCCCTCGACGGCATGAACCCCCTGTGCACGCTGCGCTACTCCGCGACCCACGTCGACAAGCACGCCATGGTCTACCGCCTCGACGCGGTGGACGCATACGAGCAGGAACTGGTCAAGCAGATCGAAGTCGCCTCGGCGACGATCCAGGCAGCGCACAACCGGCCCTACATCAAGCTACTGTCCACGAGCGGGCGCGGCGCTACCATCACGGCGTCGGTGGAACTGGACGTGGTCGCGGCGGGCGGGAAGGTATCCCGGAGAGCAGTCACTGTGCGCGATGGGGACGACCTGCGGCAAACCACGAGACGTGACGTGTACGCCGACATTTCCATCGGCGAGATCAAGGTCGGCCGGGGGAGACAGACCATTGAGGTGCTAGCTCCGGGTGACGCTCGCTGGCTGGCGGTCGGCGAGTCCATTGGCGATGTGGACCCCGCCCTACTCCATCGAGAGATGATCCGCCGCACGATCCGTGAACACCTGGACAAGCAGTTACGCCTGCGCGACCGTGGAGTCAAGGTCTTGAGCCTGTTCTTCGTGCCCCACGTTGCCCTGTACCGGGAGTACACGGACGAGGGGCCAGTGAAGGGCCCGTACGCCCTGATATTCGAGGAGGAGTACCTCCGGCTGGCCAAGCACCCGGACTACAAGGGCCTGTTCGACGATGCCGAAGACCTCGCTGAGACCGTTGAGAAGGTCCACAACGGGTACTTCTCCATGGACAGGTCCGCCCGGTGGACCGACACCGCGGAGAGCAACGAGACAGGACGCGAAGCGGCAGGACGTGCCTACGACCTGATCATGAAGGACAAGGAGAAGCTGCTTTCCCTGGACACCCCGCTGCAGTTCATCTTCAGCCACTCAGCCCTCAAGGAGGGCTGGGACAACCCCAACGTGTTCCAGATCTGTTCGCTCCGGGACATGAGCAGCGAGATCCAGCGCCGCCAGACCATCGGCCGGGGACTGCGGTTGTGCGTGGATCAGAACGGTGACCGCCTACGCGGTTTCGACACCAACACACTCACTGTCATCGCTACCGAGAGCTACGAGGACTTCGCGGCGAACCTTCAACGCGAGATCGAGGATGACACCGGAATCCGGTTCGGCGTGGTCGAAGCACACGCTTTCGCCGGCATCGCCGTCGTGGATCCAGCCGGAGCCGTGACCTCACTCGGCTACGAGAAATCAATCAAGCTATACGGCTACCTCCGCGAGGAGGATTACGTTACCGCTGATGGCAGGATCAAAGCCTCCTTGCGCGAGGCACTCCGGGACGACACTCTCGCGGTTCCGCGGGACTTCGCGGGCCAGCGTGACGCGATCGCCGAGGTCCTGAAGAAGCTGGCAGGGCGGTTGACCGTGAAGGATGCCGATGAACGGCAACAGGTCAAGCCGCATGCGCAGGTCCTGGACAGTGAAGAGTTCCAGGCGCTGTGGGAGCGCATCAAACACAAGACGGCCTACCGCGTGAAGTTCGACAACGACAAGCTCATCGCCGAGTGCGTAGCGGCACTGCGCGACGCTCCTGAGGCGAGCGTCTCCACGCTGCGTTGGCGGAAGGCCACTGTTGGACAAGACCGGGCGGGCATTGACACCGCCGAGGTCGAAGGCGCTCAGACGGTGCGCTTGAAGGAGGCCCCCGATGCTTTGCCGGATCTTGTTACCGAACTTCAAGACCGCACCCATCTGACCCGACGTACCATCGCCCAGATCCTGACCGGCTCCGGTCGGCTCAGCGATTTCCGCCTGAACCCGCAGGAGTTCATCTCTGTAGCAGCCGATGCGATCAACCGGTGCAAGCGGCTCGTCCTCGTGGACGGCATCAAGTACGAACGGCTCGGCGCCGACGAGTACTACCACCAGACGTTGTTCCGCACCGAGGAACTGCGGGGCTACGTCAAGGGCCTGATCCCGGCCACCAAGGCGGTCTACGAACAGCTAGTGCTGGACTCCGGCATCGAGCGGAGATCCGCGGCCGAGCTCGAAACCGTTAGCGCCGTCAAGGTGTACGCGAAGCTCCCGGGCTGGTTCAAGGTCCCGACTCCTTTGGGGCCCTACAACCCGGACTGGGCCGTGCTGATCCTGAACGATGAAGGGGAACGCGTGTACTTCGTGGTCGAGACGAAGGGGTCCATGGACGTTCTGGACCTGCGCACGACTGAGAGAGGCAAGATCGGCTCAGCGAAGGCCCACTTCGACGAGTTGGCGGCCACAACATCTACGCCGCCGGCCGCTTCGTACCGGCAAGCGAAAACGCTGGGTGACATCTGGCCATGAGCGGTACCGCGCCTGGACCACTGACCTCAGGCAGCCCGGGCCCGGTGCGGACCCAGAAGCCGGAGCGTGCGGCGTTGCCGACAGGGCATCAGGGTCGGGTGAGAGGCTTGGACACGTGGCGGATATCAATGATCGGTTGACGTCGGTCGTTGGGGGCCGCACGGCCAAAGCCCTGTCGGAATCATTCGGGATGAAGACCGTCGCGGATCTGCTAGATCACATCCCCCGGCGATATGTCCGCAGGGGAGAGCTGACGGACCTGGACAGTCTGCGCGTGGATGAGCACGTCACCGTCATGGCGCAGATCGACGGAGTGAAGCTGATTCCGTTCCGCGGGAGTCGGAATCGCACGCGCATCGAGGCCGTCGTTACGGACGGGACCGCCAAGCTCAATCTGACCTTCTTCAATCAGCCGTGGCGCGTGAAGGACCTCGTACCCGGTCGGCGCGCCCTGTTCACCGGGAAGGTGGGCACTTTCCGTGGGAAGCGTCAGTTGGCTCATCCGGACTACCTGCTCCTGCCGGCAGATGGTGACACGGGTGACATCGCGCGGATGTTCGCTGGCTCGCTAGTCGCCGTCTATCCGGCAACTGCCCGAGTGTCGAGTCTGACCATCATGCGGACGGTCGACCTTGTCCTGGCCGGGCTCGGCGACGTGCCGGATCCGGTGCCGGACGCCATACGCGCCAAACATGGGCTGCTACCGCTTCGCGAAGCTCTGGAGGGGATCCACAAGCCATACACAGACGCCGAAGTCGCCGCCGCCCGGCGCAGGTTGAAGTACGACGAGGCGTTCGTGCTTCAGGCGGTGCTCGCGCAGAGACGGCTTCACACAGAGAGCCTGTCCGCGACGCCGCGTCCGGCGACGGAGGATGGCCTGCTGGCCGCCTTCGACGCTAAGTTGCCGTTCGAGCTGACTGCGGGGCAGCTCGAGGTGGGAGACGTTGTTCGTCGCGGCCTCGCGTGCTTCTACCCGATGCACCGGCTACTCCAAGGCGATGTCGGGTCGGGCAAGACGGTTGTGGCTCTACGGGCGATGCTCCAGGTCGTCGATGACGGCGGCCAGGCAGCGATGTTGGCGCCGACGGAGGTCTTGGCGCAGCAGCACTACCGCTCACTTCTCAACTTCCTCGGGCCACTCGCGGGCGGCGGCATGCTCGGTGGTAGCGACAAGGCGACGTGCGTGGCCTTGCTGACGGGCTCGCTGTCGGCGGCTGCCAGGAAGCAAGCTCTGTTGGACATCGCGTCCGGTGCCGCGGGGATCGCGGTCGGCACTCACGCGTTGCTTCAGGACAAGGTTCAGTTCGCCGACCTCGGACTGATAGTCGTGGACGAGCAGCACAGGTTCGGAGTCGAGCAACGTTCCGCGCTGCTAGACCGAGTCTCGGGGGAACGGCCACACCTCCTTGTCATGACCGCGACTCCGATTCCTCGCACGGTCGCAATGACCGTGTTCGGAGACCTCGAGACGAGCACGCTGCGCGAGCGACCCGCGGGACTTCAGGTCATCGAGACGCACGTCGTTGGCGAGATCGACCAGCCGTCGCACCTTGAGCGTGTTTGGCTAAGGGCGGCCGAGGAAGTCCGGTCCGGTCAGCGTGTATTCGTGGTGTGTCCGCGCATTGATGACACTGGGCAGGCTGAGGATCTCCAGGACGAGGAAGGCGATCCGGATGCGGAACGCCCGTCGCTGAGAACCGTGGTCGAAACCCTGGCGGCGCTGAAGGATGGCCCGCTGTCAGGTTGCCGTATCGCCGCCCTTCACGGCCGCCTGCCCTCCGATGAGAAGGATGCCGTCATGCGTCGCTTTGGGGCTGAGCGCGGTGCGGCGGACGCTCTTGACGTTGTCGTGGCCACGACCGTGATCGAAGTCGGCGTTGACATAGCCCAAGCTTCAACAATGGTGATCATGGACGCGGACCGCTTCGGGGTTTCGCAGTTGCATCAGCTACGCGGACGAGTTGGCAGGCGCGGGCAACCGGGGCTGTGTCTGCTTGTGACGCGGTCCGAGCCGGGGTCTCCCGCGCGCGAGCGCCTGGAGGCCGTAGCTGCGACGAGCGACGGGTTCGAGCTCGCCCGCATCGATCTGCAGCAGAGGCGGGAGGGCGACGTCCTCGGAACAGCCCAGTCGGGTTTGCGTTCCTCACTGCGGTTGCTGTCGGTTCTGCGGGACGAAGACGTGATTCAGGACGCCCGGCGGGACGCGAGCGAAGTGCTACAGAAATCCCCTGACCTGGCGGCCCACCAGGCCCTCCTTGCCGCGATCAGCCGCTTCCAGTCAGAGGATCGAGCAGAGTACCTGGACAAGACGTGACTCGCGTCATCGCCGGATCGGCGAAGGGTCGCAGATTGAAGGTACCGCCCAGCGGGACCAGGCCGACTTCCGATCGCGTCCGCGAGGCGATGCTCAGCGCCGTGGAGAGCCAGATGGGTTCCGTTTCAGGGCGGCGAGTTCTGGACCTGTTCGCCGGCACAGGTGCCCTCGGGATCGAGGCGCTGAGCCGAGGCGCGGCCAGCGCCTTGTTCGTCGAGTCGGACCGCGCGTGCGCCAGGGTGCTTGGCGAGAACCTGAGAAACCTGAGGCTGACCGGTGGAAGTGTCTGTGTGATGCGCGTGGACAAGCTCACAGGCATGGCCGTCGGCGAGCCAGTGGACCTGGTCTTCGCCGATCCGCCGTACGAGACCGATCCAGCCGAACTGTCGGCCCAGATCGGTCGGCTCGCGCTGGGCGGATGGCTGAACACGCCGTGTCTTGTCGTCGTTGAAGGCTCGGCGCGCTGGGCCGACTGGTCGTGGCCATCGTCTGTGCGGCCGCTGCGTGAACGCCGGTACGGGCAGACGCGGGTTTGGTACGGTCTAACGGGAACGCCGCAGGTCCAGGAAGGGGCTGAGCCCACATGGTGACGGCTGTTTGCCCAGGCTCGTTCGATCCGGTGACCAATGGGCACATGGACGTGTTCGCGCGAGCCTCAGCCCTGTTCGAAGAAGTCACAGTCGCCGTCTTGATCAACAAGACGAAGGCCGGACTGTTCACGGTGCAGGAGCGGATCGAGATGCTGACCGACTGTCTTGAGCCGTTCCACAACGTGAAGGTCGACTGCTTTCACGGGCTGTTGGTCGAGTACTGCCTGGAACACGACATCTCGATCATCGTCAAGGGCCTGCGAGCGGTGTCTGACTTCGACTACGAGCTACAGATGGCCCAGATGAACTACAGACTGTCCGGGGTTGAGACCCTGTTCCTGTCGACGAACCCTGTCTACGGGTACCTTTCGTCGAGCCTGGTGAAGGAGGTGGCCAATCATGGTGGTGACGTCAGCGGACTCATCCCCGATTCTGTGCTGCCCCAGCTGCTGGGGAAGCTGCGAGCCGATACGACCTAGGGGTGACAGATGAGCACAGCATCGGACGGTCCCGATTCAACAGCACCGGGCATCCTTGAGCAGATGGACTCTCTAGCCGAGTTCATCAGCTCCGCTCGACCCAGGGCCCTGGGTGGAGGCGTGATCATCGACAGGGCCCGGGCCTCGGAGCTGATTCTGGCCGCACGGGCGGCTATTCCCGATGCGATTCGGGCGGCCAAGGACGTAGTGTCCCGCCGGGACGAGATCATCGCGGCCGCTGCGGATGAAGGCAAGACGATCCTGGCCGCTGCGCGCGACGAGCGCGATCGGCTGCTCGCCGAGCACGAGGTCACGCTTGTCGCCCATCAGAAGGCTGATGAGATCCTCGCCGCGGCGAGCCGCGAATCCGCGAACAAGCGGGCCGAAGTGGACGCCTACGTGGATGGGAAGCTGGCCGCGTTCGAGGCGACCCTGAGCCAGACTCTTGAGGCGATCGCCCATGGGCGCCGTCGGTTGGCCGATCGAGCGGAATCTGGAGAACGCTAGTGGCGGGCCGGACGGTGAGGCAGCGCACCGAGGCCGATGCCAACGACCCCTTGGTGATCGACAGCAGGAGCCTGACGCGTCAACCCGGCTCTTCGGACGTGCGCACAGCGGAATTCCCAGTGCCGGAGAAGGTGGGCAACGACGTCGCTTGGGTTGAGCCTGGCGCGCTGGCCCGGCTGAGGATACTGCTGGAGTCGGTCCTGGACGGAATCCTCGTCACGGCCGACGGCGTAGTTGGGGCGCGCGGGGAGTGTGTTCGATGCCTGGAGCCCTTGAAATGGGACCAGGAGATCTCGTTCAGGCAGTTCTTCACTTACCCCGGCGTCGGCGATGGCGCCGGTGACGACGAGGCCGAAGACGTCGCCGAGATGCACGGTGACTTGATGGACGTTCGACCAGCGTTTCACGATGCGGTAGTGCTGGCACTACCCTTGACTCCGTTGTGTCGGCCGGACTGCGCTGGGCTCTGCGCCGAGTGCGGTTTCAAGCTCGCGGATGACCCGCAGCACCGACACACCAAGATCGATCCAAGGTGGTCGGCGCTGGCTGGGTTGCCGGAGGCTGGCTCCCAGGTGAAGGAGAGTGACTGACGTGGCCGTACCTAAGAGGAGACAGTCCCGCGCGAACACGCATGCCCGGCGCTCGCAGTGGAAGGCCGCGCCGGTGACTTTGACAGCGTGTGACCGTTGTGGCTCGGCCAAGCTCCCTCACACCGCATGTCCGACCTGCGGTACGTACAAGAAGCGTCCAGTCCTGAACGTGTGATCGGCGTGGGCGTACAGCCGGGTTCGAACACTTCCGAGCTGTGCGACCGGCTCGGTGTGAATATCGCGCCCGAGGTCCTGAACGAGGCGCTCACTCACCGCTCCTACGCGTATGAACGCGGGGGTTTGCGGCCCAACGAGAGGTTGGAGTTCCTCGGAGACGCTGTGCTGAGCATCGTGGTGACGGACGCGCTGTACCGCCGCAACCCCGAGGCTCCCGAAGGACGGCTCGCCAAGATGAGATCAGCTTTGGTGAACGCCAAGGCCCTGGCCTGCCTCGCCGAGAGCCTCCAACTCGGCGAATTCATCTTGCTTGGCAAGGGAGAGTCGGCGACGGGCGGCGCCGCCAAGACGTCGATTCTCGCGGACACCATGGAGGCCGTCATGGGGGCCGTCTACATCGATCAGGGCCTGGAAGTCGCGGCCGCGATGATCCGCCGCCTAATCGACCCGATGATGGAAGAGACAGAGGCGCTTGGAGCCGCGCTGGACTGGAAGACGAGTCTGCAGGAGTTGGCGGCGCGACTCGGCCTTGGAGCTCCGGAATACGTGCTGCGGGCGGAGGGCCCAGATCACGACAAGCTCTTCTCGGCGCAGGTCCAACTCGCCGATGGTCTGCATGGCCATGGCGAGGGGCGCACGAAGAAGGACGCGGAGCAGCAGGCGGCCCGGCTGACGTTTTCCGAACTTTCTGGGGCTGGGACTTCGGGCGACGGCGATTGAGTAGCGCGCGGGGGCTTCACGTCGGCACCAGGAAGTGAGAGACTCTCCATCTGGGGTTCTGACGTTCTGTATTCCGTCGGGGACGGAGGGGATGACACATGGCCAAGGCTCTCTTCGGGCATATGGGAAGATCTGAAACTCGTCTCGCGGCGGAAATCGCGAGCCTTCGACGTCGCGTGCGTGAGCTGGAGTCGGAAGTGGCGCGGCTCAGAGCTGATGAAGTCCGGTTCGATGATCTTGAGTCAGAGCTGCGCGAAGTCGTAGTTGCCTGAGCTTCTGCTGGCGCGCCGAACGCGGCAAGCGGACACCGCGGGTTAGCCTGCTGCCGTCACCCGTGATCGGCGATGATTCCTGTCCGAGGAGTTCAGCTTGCATCTGAAGAGCCTGACGATGAAGGGCTTCAAGTCCTTCGCGCCGCCAACGACCCTGGTGCTTGAGCCCGGCGTGACGTGCGTGGTCGGGCCGAACGGTTCAGGTAAGTCGAACGTCGTCGACGCGCTGTCATGGGTAATGGGCGAGCAGGGTCCGAAGAGCCTGCGCGGCGGGAAGATGGAAGACGTCATCTTCGCCGGCACCTCTGGCAGGGCTCCGCTTGGACGTGCGGAGGTCAGCCTCACCATCGACAACTGCGACGGGGCGTTGCCGATCGACTACGCCGAAGTGACCATCTCCCGGATCATGTTCCGGTCGGGCGGGTCGGAGTACTCGATCAACGGTTCCCCGTGCCGGTTGCTGGACGTTCAGGAGTTGCTGTCCGACTCCGGAATCGGCCGCGGGATGCACGTCGTGGTGGGGCAGGGTCAACTCGACGCGATTCTTCACGCCACTGCCGAGGACCGGAGGGGCTTCATCGAGGAGGCTGCCGGCGTCATCAAGCACCGGCGCCGCAAGGATAAGGCGCTTCGCAAGCTTGACGCTTTGAACGACAAGATGAACCGCTTGGCGGATCTCACAGCCGAACTGAGACGGCAGCTCAAGCCCCTGGGCCGACAGGCTGAGGTGGCGCGGCGCGCTGTGGTTGTGCAGGCCGATGCCAGGGACGCCCGGCTGCGGCTGCTCGCCGACGACCTGCACCAGATGCGGTCCCAGCTGGAGCTGGAACAGGCCGACGAGGCAGTGGTTCGTGAGCGCCGAGGGGAGATCGAGGCGCTGCTCCTGGCGGACCAGGCGCGCGAGGCCGAGCTGGAGTCGGGAGCCGAAGCTGTGGCACGCGAGCTGTCAGACGTACAGGAATTGTGGTTCGGGCTGTCTGGAACCGCGGAACGCTTCCGTTCTGTTGCGTCCGTCGCGCGGGAGAGGTCCCGGAACTTGGTGGACGGCAGCGCCTTGCGGGGTGGTACCGATCCAGAAGCGATGGAGGCTGAGGCTGGTGAACTTGAACGCGAGGACGCGGACATGGAGTCGAGCGTTCGTCGGCACGTCGAGGAACTCGCCGAGCGCTCGGCCGTCCGGCTGCGCTGCGAAGCGGAGATGGCGGAATTGGAGCGGCGCCTGGACTCCTCGCGCGTAGCCGAGTCCGACCGTCGCGAGAAGCTGGCGCGAGTTGCCGGGGAAGTCGGCGCGATCCGCCCAAGGCTGGAGGCCCGCGAGTCGGAACTCGCCCTGGCCCGTCCCGCTGTTCTGGAGGCGGGTGGGCTGGCTGAGGAGGCTTCGGCCAAGTTCGCGCGCCTGGAGCAAGAGGTCGTTGGTCTTAGTGACGGCGAAGTGGGGCTGGACGCGAGGTACGAGGCAGCTGCCGTGAACCGGGACAAGGCCGATCGCGAACTGTCTGATCTGCGAGCGGAGGAAGCCGAGATCGTGCGGTTGCGCGCTGCGGCCGCTGCCCGCGTGGAGGCCCTGGGCGCCGCCGTCCGCTCATCTGATGCGACGCCGGATTGGGTGTTCGATGATTCGGGCGTTCATGGGTCCCTGTCGGATCTGATCCGCCCGCGGCCAGGTTACGAACGAGCTCTGGCGGCGGCACTGGGGGACCTTGCTGGCGGTGTATTGGCCGACACACTTCAGATAGCGGCGCGGATCGCCGCGGCCACGCCGGACTCGGCGGTGAAGTTCCTGGTGCCAGGCGAGGATTTGGTAGCAGGCGGCGGTTCCGCGGGGGACTTGGGCAGTGGCGCTGGGTGGCTGACAGATTTCGTTGACATCGCCGAGCCCGCGCGCGCGGCCTTGGGGGGTCTGCTTCGGGACACGGCGTTCGCCGAGACACTGGACCAGGCCGTCGAACTCGTCAGCCGAGGCACCGTCGTTCGCGCCGCGACCGCCGCCGGGGACCTGGTGTCCAGAGATCAGCTGAGGTCGGGAGCGCCTGGGGAAACGTCCGTCATCCAGCTCGTCGCTCAGCGGGATGAGGCTGAGAAGGTCGCGGCTGATCTCGAGGCCCAGGTTCACCGGTTGCGATTCAAGACCGAGGCAGCAGAGGACAAGGCGGCGGAGGCCCAGCGGGACCTGGACTCGGCCCTGGCGGAGCTCAACGCGTCCGATGCGGCGATGGCTGCCGCCGCGGACCGGTTGGCGGCGCTGGCTGGCCAGGTGAAGGCGGCCCGAGCTGATGAGGCGAGGTTGAGCGAGTCGAGTTCCACAATCGAACGGGCTTTGGAGCACGACCGAGTGAAGCTGTCTGAGATCTCACAGAGGCTGGAGGAACTGCGATCCGCCGTGCCGGATGTTGACTTGCCGATCGGCGATCGGGATGAGATGGCCGCAGCCTTGGCCACTGCCCGTTCTGCCGAGACGGACGCCCGGCTCGCCTTGAGGATGGGGGAAGAGCGCGTTCGTGCGCTGCGAGCCCAAGTTGAACGACTACGGGCATCGGCCCAACGTGAGCGCGAGGCCCGGCGCGAGGCCGAGGTGCGTGGCCTTCGCCGCATGAGGCAAGCCGAGATTGCCCAGGCGGTGCTCGCTGCCGCTGAGATCGGTGCCGACCTGGCCGACGGTCTCGTGGGCGTGGCGGCCGCGGAGCGCACTCGAGCCGAGCAGGGTCGTTTGGAGCGGGACAAGACTCTTGCCGAGCTGCGCAGGCGGATCAGAGAGGCCGCCGCCGAGCTGGAGCGGCTAACAGATTCAGTCCACCGCGATGAGATGGTGCGCGCCGAGCAGCGAATCCGAATTCAGCAGATCGGCGACAAGTCGATGGAGGATTTCGGCGTTCCGACCGATGTTCTGCTGGGCGAATACGGGCCCGACGTGCTTGTTTCACCCAGTCTTCCTGAGCCAGGCCCAGCCGCGGATGATCGTCCCCCGCCAGAGGCCTACAGGTACGTCCGGGCCGAGCAGGAGCGCCGACTTGCTTCGGCGGAGCGGTCACTGGCGTTGCTGGGTCGGGTGAATCCGCTCGCGCTGGAGGAATTCGCCGCCCTGGAGGAGCGACAGCAATTCCTGTCGGATCAGCTCGATGATCTGCGGAGTTCACGCAGAGACCTGCTGACGATCGTCAAGGACGTCGATGATCGGGTGCAGCAGGTGTTCGCCGAGGCATTCGCGGACACTGCCCGGGAGTTCGAGCGCGTCTTTTCCCGGCTGTTCCCCGGCGGTGAAGGGCGGCTGATTCTGTCGGACCCAGACGACATGCTCGCCACTGGCGTCGAGGTTGAGGCCCGTCCCGCGGGGAAGAGAGTCAAGCGCCTGTCTCTGTTGTCCGGTGGCGAGCGGTCCCTGACAGCGGTTGCCTTTCTGATCGCGCTGTTCAAGGCTCGCCCGAGCCCGTTCTATGTGTTGGACGAAGTCGAGGCTGCTCTTGATGACGTGAATCTGGGCCGACTACTCGACGTGATCGACGAGTTGCGGCAGGACAGTCAGTTGATCGTCGTCACCCACCAGCGTCGCACGATGGAGGCGGCGGACGCGTTGTACGGAGTGGCCATGCGGGATGACGGAGTCAGCCAGGTGATCTCCCAGCGCCTGCGCGAGAAGGTTCTGCTCTAGCGGCCCTTCGGATTTGGGTGGGGGTCCCCCCACCCGCGAAGCGGGAAGGGGGAGGGGCGCGGCCTCGGGCACCCACCCCGGCTACTCCCGTAGTGGCGCTACTCCAGTAGTAGCGGCGGGGGTTTGTCGGTGATGGTGATTCCGGCTGGTGTTCGCCATGTCCAGCCGACCGCTGCCTCGTTGCCGTCTTGCCCTATCTTGGAGTCTGGGTCGAGGCCTGGGTCGAGGTCCCATCCGTGGTGGGTCTTCAAGCCGTGATGCCTCCGACACAACGGCCCCAGGTTCCGCGCTGTGGTAGCCCCCTTGGGCCACGCGATGGCGTGATCAAGATCGCAAACCTGGGACTGGCGGCGACAGCCAGGATGGCGGCAATACGGTTCACGGGCCCGAACCAACCGAGCCAACGCCGCACCCGGGGTATAGGTGCGAGAACCAGTCGCCGTCACCGTCGACGACGCCGCATCCCTGACCCAGGCCCTCCACGTTCCGTCGGCGGCCAGCTCACGAGCCACGGTGGCCGGGACCGGACCCAAACCAGTGACCTCGCCAGGGTCCTCGGCCAGTCCCAGCAGCGTGTCCAAACCAACGACGACGTTCACCTCAACACCGGTGGCGGCGGCGGAACCAGCGGCAGCGGCGGAACCAGCGGCAGCGGCGGAACCAGCGGCGGAGCCCGTGGGGTTGTTCAGGATTAGGTCGGTGAGGGTGTCGGCGCGGATTTGGTCGATGCGACGCCCTGTGCCGTCACTGGACATGCCTTTGGCGATCGCGGTTAGGCGCCGCCAGATCCTGCCGCCTTCTTCCTGGGGTAGTAGGGCGAGTAGTTCACACATGCCGTCTTGTTCGTCTCGTAACTCCACGCGGCGG